>JBFYNB010000128.1:0-2502 GCA_041304605.1 Methanomassiliicoccales archaeon | reverse complement strand
ATACGCCTGGTCTCGTCCGATCCCAGAAGCTAAGCCCGCCCGCGTTCCCTGTGTTACTGTGGTGCGCGAGCCCACGGGAAGCCCGGAACGCTGTCAGCCATTCTAACTTTTTACTCTTCTGTTCTGTCGAACCCAGTTCTCACCAGAATGTTCTATCCATGCAATAGGATTAATACCAATCAGGGACCTAGTGCTCTCCGTAGTTGAAGGTGGTATTGCTGGACGCGGACCAGATCTTCCTGATTGTCCTTCTTGCCGTTCTCGGCGTCGTCATCTATCTCGAGCTGCGGTTCATGCGTTCCCGCAACAAGGAATATATCGAACTGATGATGGACAAGGACGAGGCGTACAACACCATCGCCACCACCAAGGCCATTGCCGCTTCTCTCAAACAAAAGGGGAGGGACGTCAAGGAGGCTGAGCTTGTCATCATCCAGGCCGATAACGCTTATAAGCGCAACAACTACATCGCCGCCCGGGACTCGGCCAAGCGCGCTCGCGAGATCTTGATGAAGGCGCCGATTCTGGAAGTGGCTGTCCCCAAGACGGCCGAACCCGCTTCACAAGAACAGCCCGAAGAGGACCACAAGACCGTGCACGAGGTCAAGAAGCTCGAGCCGCACATGCTAGAATCCCGTTTCATCATCAACGCCTGCCGCGGAAGGATCGAGTCCGCGGAAGCGTCAGGCAAGGACGTAAGCAAGGCCAACGACCTCCTGGCCAGGGCTGAGAAGTGTTTTGAGGAGAAGAAGTACGACGAAGCCCTGCGTGAAGGACTGAAGGTCCGAAAGATGCTGGGCGAGGAGACCGCGGAACCGGTCAAGGACGCGGTCATCGTCAAAGTGCCTAAACCGGAGAGGAAGTGCGAGAAGTGCTCTGCCCCTATCAATAATGACGACGTTTTCTGCCGCAAGTGCGGAGCACCGGTCGTCGTCAAGCGCTTATGCGGTTATTGCCGTGCTGAGCTGGACGACGGGGACGCCTTCTGTCCGAAATGCGGACGCAAGGCCTGAAGGCCACAGGCTGTAAGATTAATACATCAAGACCAATTATCCCGAGGAATCAAATGATCCTGGTGAAATTGGGCGGAAGCGTCATAACCGACAAGGGCCGGTACCGCACCTTCGATCCGGAGACCGCTGGTCGGCTGGCGGCAGAGATCGCCAGTACCGGTCAGGACGTGATTTTAGTGCACGGCGCCGGTTCGTTCGGTCACATGCTGGCCAAGGAGCACCGGCTCCACCTCGGGATCACCGAGGATTCTCAACTGCTCGGGGCGTCCCAGGTCATGACCGACGTGCGGGAGCTGGACCTCGCCGTCTGTCGTCAAATGTCCGCCAAAGGTCTGCGGGTCGTTCCGATACCGCCGGCCTCCTGCGCGATCATGAAGGATGGCGCTTTGCATCATCTGGACCTTGTAGTTTTCAAGGATTACCTCGAGCTGGGCATGGTCCCGGTGACCTTCGGCGACGTGGTCAGGGACGAAGAGCGCGGGCTGAGCATCTGCTCGGGCGATCAGCTCATGGCCGCCCTGGCCCAAGAGTTCCGGCCGAGCAAGGTCATATTCGTTACGGACGTCGATGGCGTGTTCACCGCCGACCCTACGCAAGACCCGAAGGCGAAACTGATCGGGACGGTCGACGTAAAGGTGCTTGACTCCCTGCCCCGCACCGAAAGGAACGTGGACGTCACCGGCAGCATATTCGCCAAGATACGCTACATGATAGACATGGCTACTCTCACGGGCGAATGCCTTGTGCTAAATGGTAAAGTCCCCGGAAGGCTGGAGGCGGCCATCCGCGGCGATCAGGTCATCGCCTCCAAGGTGGTTTCATGAAGAAGATCGAGAGGCGCAAATCGGACCACATCGAAGTAACGCTCAAAGAGAAGGTAGTGCCTGACTACGATTACTGGTCGGACGTGAAGCTGGTCCACCGCGCCTTGCCTGAAGTGGATATGGACGACATCGACACCTCCGTCACGCTGTTCGGAAAGAGGCTGGAGATGCCGTTGGTCATCACGGCCATAACCGGCGGGTTCCCGCTGGCCAAGAAGATAAACCAGAACCTGGCGGAGGCGTGCGCTAAAGCTGGCGTTGGCCTGGGCGTCGGCAGCCAGCGACCGGCCATCGAGAACGGGGACGACGGCACGTATTCCGTGGTCAAGGATCACGACGTGCCACTGGTCATCGGGAACGTCGGCGCTCCCCAGCTGGTGAAGCAGAAGGGGAAGAACGCTTTCAGCGTGGACGATGTACTCAGGGCGCAGGAGGTGGTCGGAGCGGACATCATGGCCATCCATCTCAACTTCCTGCAGGAAGTGGTGCAGCCGGAAGGTGACCTTAACGCCAGGGGATGCCTTGACGGCATTCGAGCGATAGCACGCGAGGGGCCGACCATGGTCAAGGAGACCGGCGCCGGGATCTCACGTGAGACCGCGCTATTGCTGAAAGGCACCGGGATAAGGGGAATGGACGTCTCGGGCGTCGGGGGAACCAGCTTC
>JBFYNB010000127.1:0-2511 GCA_041304605.1 Methanomassiliicoccales archaeon | reverse complement strand
CTCTTGACCTGAGTGGCCCAAACGAAATCTCGGATCTCAACATTCCCAGAGCCTACCTGGTATGCATACGGATCCTCTGTCTGTATCTCAACTAGGATCTTGTTGCGCGCCTGGTCGCTGACCGAGAATTGGGTCCATTCATTAGCTGGGCTGAAGCTTCCCTTGTAAGTCTTGAATGTGGGATATTCAGTATCGGTGATTCCGTCCAATACGAGCATCCAGGTGTTGAACGTGAAGGTGTCAGGGCGGGTCTTGCTGTCCGCGAGTGTAGCAGCAATCGTATAATTACCGCCCAGGGTTGCGGTGTCTACGGTACTATTATAGATATAGAACCCTGCCACGAACCCGTAATATTTGAAGTTGTTAGGGGGGGTTCCGGTCGAAGAGACCTCTGGCACCACGACCTTGGTGTTCGGGTTCATGACCAACAGTTCGTTCTTCCCGATAGTGTTGACCACTGTCTTGGTGATCATTACCACCACGGCGTTCTCGGTGTCCTTAAGGAAAACGTTCCTTTTTGTGGCGCCAAGGTTGTAAAGGTTCCAATCTTCCCACTCGAACAGCGCAAATCCCTGTAGCCCATTCATGTCGAAGTTCGGGAATTCGCCGGTTCCTCCGCCGCCCCCACCGCCGCCCCCACTAGAGGCTGGGTTGACGCGGATGGTCATCAATGTGCTGCTGGACAGCCCCGTGTCATCAGTGGCGGACAGGATGATCTTGCGGTTGTCCCAGGAGTACTTCGCCTTGTCAGAAATATCGACTGTGTAAAGGTTCTGAGAAACCTTGTTCAAGGTCTTGAGCCCCAGTCCAAGACCGGTCATGTCCGCATAAACGCCGGTGATCTCGTCACCGTTGGGGTCCATGACCTGTACGTAGAGAACCATTGAACGGTTCTCCAGGCCGGGGGATGGTGATGTGTACCGAGTTCCGATGATCGGCGGGAGCTGAATGTTGGTAACACCGCCCAGAAGATCGGTCTGCCAGACGATGGAGTTGGTGTCCTTGTCCACGATCATAATGGAGAGCCCGGTGATCTCATTCAGGAATGGAACCGCATAACTCCATACTTCACCAGTCTCCCAATTATCGCCCACACTACCATCGCTCGGGGTGAGCTCGGGGTTCAGCGTACCGTTGACGAATATGTAAATCCCGGTGGACCAGTCCTTCAGGGTCTGGCCGCCCTTGTGCGTGACATTCACCCAGATGGTACTGTCATCCTGAACGTTTGACAGGCTTGGCTCCAGGTCGGTGAACGTGGCCTCGGCCGGTTCGGGCATGTTGGCGACGTAGAACATTATGCTGGAGAACAGGGTGACCGTGATGGCCAGTATCAGCAGGTTACCTATGATGTCCGAGACACCCGAGCGGGATCTGCCTAACCTCTTGTTGAATTTCTTCATGATGCCCACCGGCTTAACATAGCTATGGCTATTGACTAATAGTTAACCTGGGACTATTTAATTATATGCGTCCAGAAATTAATAATTAAATTAGTATTCAATGCCTTTTCTAGCTTCCAGCCCATCGTCGTAAGGATGTTTCTCGACCGTCATCACCGTCACGAGGTCGGCCTCCTTTTTCAGGGCGTCCGGAGCGTTCCTACCGGTACAGACGACCTCCACCCCCCGGTCCTTCTGCCTCAACGCGTCGAGCACGTCATCAATGGTGAGAAGATCGAAGTATAGAGCGACGTTCACCTCGTCCAGTATTATCAGGTCAAACTCCTTGGACCTCAGCAAGGAACGGGAAAGGTCCAGCGCATGTTTGGCGCAATCAAGGTCGTCCTGGCAGTGTCTGCCCTTGGCGATAAGCTTCCCGGAACCGAACTGGAACACCTCAATGCCCATCCTTCGCAAGGCCAGGATCTCCCCGTAGTCCTCACCCTTCTTCATGAATTGGACGACGCACACGCGAAGCCCGTGTCCCCAGGCGCGTAGTGCCAGTCCCAGAGCGGCGGTGGTCTTGCCCTTCCCCTCGCCGGTGTAGACCTGCAGCAACCCCAGTCCGTTCTTCTCCATCTTATCTATACATCATTAGGTTCCAGGCCTTTAAATATTCCAATCCCCAGTTATCAGGGAATGATGGAACTGGAGGTCAAGGTGCCCTGGGAGGACCTGGGTGCCCTTGAAAGTCGCCTGAGGGATATGGGCGCGTCGCACGTCGAGGACCTGGACCAGGTCGATCTGTACTTCTCACATCCTGGCCGCGATTTCGGCGTGACGGACGAGGCTTTGCGGCTCCGCCGGGAGAACGAGCGCACCGTCATCACCTACAAGGGACCGAAGCTCGACAAGGACACCAAGCTGCGGGAGGAGATCGAGCTGGCGGTGGAAGATCTGGACCTCATGTCCCTCATCCTCGAAAGGCTGGGCTTCCGGTCGGTCATCAGAATAGCTAAACGGCGGACCGTCTACGATCTCCAGGGCATACATTTCTGCCTGGACCGCCTGCCTGGGTTAGGAAACTTCGTGGAGATGGAATGGCAGGGAGACGATCTGGACACCGGGA
>JBFYNB010000126.1:0-2526 GCA_041304605.1 Methanomassiliicoccales archaeon | reverse complement strand
GTCGGCGATCGGCCTCTTCCCTTCGTGATAAGGCCACAGGTAGGAGACGATCTTTTTCCCCCGGCCGTCCCGGGACCAGCAGACCGGTATCTCAGGCAATCCGTTCTTATTTCTGTAAGGACGGACCTGGCCATCCACCATTTCCAAGGTATCCGACGAATCGTACAGGAAGTTCCTGGCGCGCAGTTCGTCCAGCAAAATGTCAGTCACCCTTTGGTAGGGAGCGCGGAACCCCCTGATCCCTTTTCCAAAGGCACGGTCCAGAACCTCCGTTCCCTTGTCCAGGATGGCTCCGGTGTTTTCCCGGTCGAGCGGTATCCCGGTCTCCTTTCCGGAAAAATCTTCGTGATCGTAGCCGTGCAGCGCCACCTCTTGACGGCACATAAGGTCCTTGAGGTCCATTTTCTCCGAAAGGACCTCCGCCGTCCGTCCCTCCCAGAAGAACGTTCCCTCGACCCCCATCTCCTCCAGGAGGTTGGCGATAAGCTCCAGGCCCTTGGCCGATGAGGTGAAGCGGGGATGCTTTCCCCCGTTGGATGTGGAGCAGACGTCCCCTTGGCAGGCCAGGTTGACGTCCCGGTCCACGTCCACGGTGAAGGCCACGGTGCGCACGTGGGTATATCCCGTGGCCAGGACTTAAACGGTACGGTGCCTCGCAAAAGTTTAAAATATCTGGCTAATGGTGGCAAACCTATAATGGACGCCCCTCTCGGACCGCATGTACCAGCCTCTCCGTCAGGCATCTCTTTCGCCGCGCCAAGGGGGGTGGTGGCATAGCCAAGGTCATCGTCCTCGGAGGAGGCCCGGCCGGGCTGGCCTGCGCGGCGGAGCTGGCCGAAAGAGGAGTTAGTGTTTCCCTGCTGGAGAAGCGCGAGGCGCTCGGCGGAAGGGTCCAGGACCTCTCCTGCAAAGGTATCGTCAACTGTCGCCAATGCGATGTTTGCCGTGTGCACCGCCTGCGCTCGCAAGTTCTCTCGTCCGAACTGGTATCGGTGCACACCAACATCGAGCTGGAGCAGTTGGAGCGCAACAACGGACGTTACCGTTTCGATGTGGTGCGTCCGAAGGACGCCATCGATCTCGGACTATGCTCGCGCTGCGGCAAGTGCGTGGAAGCGTGTCCGACCGGAGCAATGACCAAGACCGCCGGAAAGATCAGGCTGGACCGGAGCGCGTGCCGCTCGATCCAGGGTCTGGAGTGCGAGCGGTGCGTCAGCGTCTGCCCCGTCGGGGCCATAGACCTCTTCGGCGAGGAACATCTCAGCGTCAACGGGAGCGCCGTGGTCGTGGCCACCGGTTCTCTGGAGTTCCCAGCGTCCGAGGAAAAACGCCTAGGCGCCGGGGAGATCCCTGGTGTCATGACCTCCATGGAGCTGGAATATTTCCTGGAAGGGAAACGGGATGCGGACCTCGGGAACGGTAAGAAGGCCGCGTTCATCCTTTGTGTCGGCTCCCGTTCTTACAAGATAGGGACGCCAAAATGCTCCTCGGTCTGCTGCAAATATTCGCTTCGTCAAGCGCTTGCCCTCAAGGAGAAGTTTCCCAAGCTCTCGATCACCATGTTCATCATGGACTGGCGCGGCCTGAGTCCTGATGATGGATTGCTGAAGGAACTAGAGACCACCGACATCCAGGTGGTCCGCTCGCGTCCCGCGGAGATCGTCGCCGAGAACGGCCGTCCAATGGTCCGCCACGCCTCCGGGGACGAGATCGCATGCCAGGGCTTTGATTCCGTGGTCCTCTCGGTCGGGCTGGTTCCCGATCTGGACGATGACGCGTTATCGCAGCTGGCGATACCCAGAGACCCCTGGGGGGACCTGAAGGAGGATAACTGTTCGGACCGTGGCATTTTCCTGGCCGGTAGCTGCCGCGGGCCTAAGGACATAGGGCATTGCGTGGCCGACGGCATCGTGGCCGCTCATCGTGCAATGAAGCATCTAGAGGGGGACCATGAGTGAACCGATGAAGGCGGCCGTGTTCATCTGCCGGGCGCACGGGGCCAACCTCATCACTTACCGCGGCCTCATGAAGCATCCCCGGGTCGGGCACTCCGAGATGCTTCCCATTTGCTGCTCTACGGAGGGCAGGAACCAGATCCAGCTTCATCTGTTAGGACGGACGACACAGGCGCTGCTGGTGCTGGGCTGCGACTTATCCGAACTGAAAAAGTACCAGGACCTGGCCGCTCTGGCCGGGATACCTCCCACCAGGGTGGCCGTCGTCCCGTTCCAGATAAGGACGGCGCACGCGGCCGAGCTCGCTCTGGATAGGGTGCTTGACGAGCGCGAGGCGAAGTTTCCCATCGAAGCTCAGAGCGACGCGCTGCTGCTGGTCGGTGACGGAAGTTCAGCGGAGGCCGCTTACCAACAAGCGGTGGCCGAAGGCCTGAATGTCGTACGTATAGCTCCAGACGATGTCGACTGGAACGAGGCACACCTTAACGGTGGAAGAGGAAATTTCACCCTGGAGGCCGGAGAGGTGATGCACCAGTTCGGTCTTGCGCTCCTGTCGTTCGACCTCAGCGTG
>JBFYNB010000125.1:0-2694 GCA_041304605.1 Methanomassiliicoccales archaeon | reverse complement strand
CTTTGTGGCCGGGACGCGCGTTCTGACCGAACGGGGGCTCATCCCGATAGAAGAGGTCCAACTGGGCGAGAAGGTCTACACGCAGAACGGCCGATCGAAAGTCACTGAACTCTACGAGATGCCTGAAAGGACGCTTGTTCGAGTGGGCATCGAGAATGGGATGGGGTTGACCTGCACGCCATCGCAACCATTCAAGGTCCTGTCCCAGGACCTCACATACCAATGGAAGGAGGCTAAGGACCTCAACCCGGGCGACCATCTGGTCATGCGCATGGAATATCCTGAGCTTTTAAAGGTCAAGCTGCCCGACTGGCACGGCAAGGAGATGTTCCTGGACGAGGACATATCTTATCTCATCGGGCAATTCCTTTCGGACGGCTGGTTTGAGAATCACGGTGGACGTTTCAACTTCTTCTCCTCGCACGAGGAGACCATGGTGAGGGTCCGCGACTGCCTGAAAAGGGCCTTCGGATATGAAGCGACCATCGAGATGGACGCCGAGCCGTTCTTCCATCAGGACGGGCACGAATCGGTCTCCATCGGTTTCCAGGTACGGGTTAACCGTAAAGAACTGAACCAGTACCTGATGTCCGCCCTGGGCATCGACGGTAGCTGGAAGTCTGCCACAAAGCGCATACCTGAATCTTTCTTCCGATCTCCAAGATCAGTACTTACCGCTCTGCTTTCAGGTCTGATAGACGGGGACGGGTCTGTTCATACTGATAGGAACTTAGTGCAGTATGGAACCATCTCCACGCAGCTGGCGAATGACATCCAGATCGTCCTGCAGCACCTTGGGGTTCTCTCCAGACGATACCTGCAGAAGATGAGCGAGGAGTTCCGGATGATCAACGACAGCATCCTCAACCCCCATCACCCTCTCCACTCGATAGAAGTCGGAGGCAGGTTCGCCAAGGACCTGGCGAAGATGCTGGACCTGGCGAACGATGACAAGCGTGAACGTTTGAATAGGATCGCCAAAGCGCAGGTGGACGCCGCCCCCTACGACCGCATACCCTTCCTCGGGCAAGCGGTGTTCCAAGAGCTCTCCGAACATCACCTCGGAGGTGGCTGGTACGAAGATATGTCTGGCCAGAAGTTCAGGTCCGGCATATGCTACCCGGACGGCACCAAGATCCGTTACTCTTCAGACCTGAAGGAAAGGCCCCTGGGGCGGACCCAGCTGAAAGATTGGGGCATCCAGGAGAAGCTTGGGCGCATCCAGTCCAAGCTCTGCCCGTTCATCGACGAGGTCGTGAACGATCATCTTTACTTCGTCCAGGTCACCAAGATATCGGAAGCTCCCGCCCAAAAGACCTACGACCTGCAGGTCGCCGGAGCGCATGAGTTCATCGCAGGCGGGGTTGTTGTACACAACTGTTTAGGTAAGTACCACCCCCACGGCGACACCGCCGTCTACGACTCGCTGGTCCGTCTCGCCCAGGACTTCTCCCTGAGGTACACTTTGGTGGAGGGCCAGGGCAACTTCGGTTCCGTAGACGGCGACGAGGCCGCGGCTATGAGGTACACCGAATGCCGCATGCAGGAGCGCGCCGAGGATATGCTGGCCGACCTGGACAAGGACACCGTGGAATGGGGCGACAACTTCGACGCTTCGCTCAAAGAGCCGCTGGTCATCCCGTCCAAGCTGCCGAACCTCATCATCAATGGCTCGGCAGGCATCGCGGTGGGAATGGCCACCAACATGCCTCCGCACAATCTTTCCGAGGTCTCGGACGCCATCGTCTATTTGATCGACAACCCCCAGGTCGACGTCATGGACCTCATGCAATTCATCAAAGGCCCGGACTTTCCGACGGGCGGCACAATCTACGGCCTCAACGGCATCGTGGAGGCGTACCAGACCGGCCGCGGGAAGATCAAGGTCCGCGCTAAAACGCACTTCGAAGAGGTCGAGCACCGCAAGCGCATCATAGTCGACGAGATACCTTACCAGGTCAACAAGTCCATGCTCGTGGAGAGCATCGCCGAACTTGTCAAAGATAAGAAGATCGAAGGGATCACCGACCTGCGCGACGAATCGGACCGCGACGGCATGCGCATCGTCATCGACCTGCGCAAGGACGTCATGGAGGAGATCATCCTCAACCAGCTCTTCAAGCACACCCAGATGGAGGTCACCTTCGGCATAATCAACCTGGCCCTGGTGGACAACCAGCCCCGGGTGCTGACCCTGAAGGAGGAATTGCAGATATTCATCGACCACCGCCACAACATGGTGGTGAACCGCACCAAGTTCGATCTGGCGCAGGCGAGAAAGCGTGACCACATACTGCAGGGATTGGTCAAGGCCATCAGCGCTCTGGACGAGACGCTGCATATAATTCGATCGGCCAACTCCCCCGAGGAGGCCCGCAACGGCCTCATGGCCCGCTTCGAGCTGGACGAGGAGCAGGCGAAAGCTATTCTCGACATGCGCCTGCAGAAGCTGACCGGTCTGGAGCTGGAGGCCATACAGGCCGAGTTCCAGGAGATCGAGAAGCTGATCCGCGACCTCGAGGACATCCTTGCGAACGAGTCGCGCATCATGGGCATAATAAAGGCGGAAACGCTGGAAATGAAGGAAAAGTACGGCGACGAGCGTAAAACAGACATCGTCGCCCACGCCCTGGACATGGACATCGAGGACCTCATCCCCAACGAGGAGATGGTGCTCATGATCACCCAGGACGG
>JBFYNB010000124.1:0-2711 GCA_041304605.1 Methanomassiliicoccales archaeon | reverse complement strand
GCCACGCGGTGACGGTCGTCTTCATTATCCGTCAGGGCATTATTCCACTCGGGAGAACGATGAGAAGTGATGACGATCTCGAAATCTCGTTCCTGGGAAGTGCGTTGAGATCGGCCGGGCATCTGGCGCTTGACCCGCTATGTGTTTACGAGAGCGAGGAACGGCCGAAGCAAGGCAGGCCGTTCGGCGAGGCGGACAGATGCATCGCCAAGGCGGTGCTGATGTGCGCCAACGGTCAGGAGCCACTGCTATACGCAGGGCATGACGCCCGATCTGGTATCTGTCCCGGCGGGCAGACCTGGATGGGCCTGACCGAGATGGCCGAGGGCTTGAAGTATTTCATATCCAACGGCTCGCCATCCTTCCGGCACGGCGAGGCTGAATACCTGAAGAGGGATCCTGAGATGGTCATGCGCAGCAAGGCGTTCGTCGGACGGATACGACCGCCGGAGAACTATCTTTGCGTGACGCCGTGCAGAACTTACCATGGGGATGGTGAACCAAGATCGATACTGCTGTTCGCCGGGGCCGAGCAGCTCAGGAACCTGCTCACCCTGCACCATTTCGGCACGCCGGACGTTTTCACCTCCACCAGCGCCCCCTGGGGACCCAGTTGCGCTTCCTTCCTGACCTATCCGGCCGGACTGGCGACCAATTGCCCGGACCAGGCGCTGATAATCGGACCGGTGGACCCCACCGGCAACAGCTGGATGCCGCCGAACCTGATGTCCCTGGGCTTGAAGATCAAGGACGCCGAGAGGATGGTCAGGGACATCTCCTCATCGTTCCTGACAAAGCGCTCCCAGGTGGCCTTCCCGGACGGTCGTTGAGGCGACCTTCGGCGGTCCTCGGGCAATCATTTTAACTTTAACCACCTTATGGAGGGTCGGAGAGAACATGCTCATCGGGATAGTCGGCAAACCCAACGTAGGAAAGTCCACATTCTTCTCCGCCGCCACCATGGCCACCGCGGAGATAGCGAACTATCCGTTCACCACCATAAAGCCCAACAAGGGCATGGGCTTCGTGCGTTCCAAGTGCCCGCACCTGGACTTCAACGTCAAGTGCAATCCCCGCAACTCGGCATGCGAGAACGGGGTGCGCCTGGTGCCCATCGAGCTGCTCGATGTCGCGGGATTGGTACCAGACGCCTGCCAGGGAAAGGGATTGGGCAACCAGTTCCTGGACGACCTGCGCCAGGCCGACGCCTTCATTCACGTTGTCGATGCCAGCGGTTCCACGGATGCCGAAGGTAACGCCGTAAAACCGGGAAGCCACGACCCGGTGGAGGACCTGCGGTTCCTGGAGAGGGAGATCAACCAGTGGATCAAGGGCATCATGATGAAGGGGTTCGACAAGTTCGCCCGCGGGGCGCACCTGGAGGGGCAGAAGATCGAGCTGGTCATTCACGACCGTCTTACCGGGTTGGGAGTGACCGAAGCGCAGGTGTCCGCTGCCCTCCGGAACTCCGACATGCCGCACAAGATAATCGACTGGAAGGACGAGGACCTCTACCGCCTGGCGGCGAACATAAGGATGATGAGCAAGCCCATGATCATCGCCCTGAACAAAGCGGACGCGGCCGATCCTGAGATAATGAAGCGGCTTTGCGCTCTCGACGGTTACATGACCGTCCCGACCTGTGCGGAGACCGAACTTGCGTTGCGCAGAGCGGCCAAGGCCGGCCTGGTCTCGTACGTGCCGGGGGACAAGAGCTTCAAGGTCAACGACCCGGGCAAGCTCAATCCCAATCAGAAGAAGGCGCTGGACTTCATGGCCCAGATCATGGTCAATTACGACGGCACCGGGGTCCAGAAGTGCCTGGAGACGGTGACATACAAGCTGCTCGATCAGATCGTGGTGTACCCGGTGGAGGACGAGACGCACCTCACCGACCACGACGGCCGGGTGCTCCCGGACGCGTTCCTCCTGAGGAGGGGAAGCAACGCCAAGGACCTGGCGTATAAAGTTCACACTGACCTGGGCGATAACTTCATCCGGGCCATAAACGCCAGGACGCATCGCGTCGTCGGTCACGACCACCTGCTGGAGAACGAGGACGTGATGACCATAGTGGCCAAGAGGTAGACATGGGCGAATGGGACGTGCGGCTGCTCACAGCCTCCTATTCTAAGGGAGATAACGACAGCATAGTGGTCGAGCTGTTCGGCAAGACGCGCGACGGTCGCTCGATAACGATGCGCAAGACCGGCTTCCGTCCCTATTTTCACGTCGCCGCCCCGCCAGAGGACGTTCTTCCCTACGTCCAGGGTAAGGATGATTACCTGGGCATCGAGCCGGTGGACCTCTTCCTGATCAACAAGGGCCGGGTCCAGAACTGCTCCAAGGTCATCATAAAGTTCCCCTGGGCCGTGCCGCAGTACCGCAGCGAGCTCAAACGTCAGGGCATGGAGGTCTTCGCCGCCGACATACCGTTCCATCATCGCTTCATCTACGACAACGACCTGCCCGCTTGCTTTACAGCCCGCGGGGAGGAGATCAAGGGCGACTACACCACCGATCTGGTGGTGAACCTGAGGGGCTTCACCGAGATACCCCCGTTCACCCCTAAGCTGAAGGTGATGAGCTTCGACATCGAGAATTCCATTACGGACGAAACGATCTACACCATCTGCTACGTCATAAAGGACGAAGGGGGGATAAGGGCCGGGGAGCCGATCGTCGGCACGGAAAAGGAGATGATCGAGAGG
>JBFYNB010000123.1:0-2846 GCA_041304605.1 Methanomassiliicoccales archaeon | reverse complement strand
TTCATCGTCTGGGGTCTGGTCGCCACCTTCGCTGACACCTCCAAGTACGGTATCTACGGACCTGAGATCTTCACTGGCGGATTCGCCCTGCTCGCCGCTGTCGCGCTGCGCATGGGCATCCTAAAGTGATCTGCGAAATCATTTTTTAAACCCCTTCCTACATTTTTCATCATTAGCTGAACACGATCTTCCATTTCGGTCAATCGTAAAGGTCTTGAGTTGACCGGGCAATGCTATGGCCGGTGTTTTCATTGGACCCCGTGCGTTCGTTCAATCTACCGGTCGATGATATGGCCAGGGCCGCCCAGTTCTATGAGAAAGTGTTCGGCTGGAGCGTGGGCGCCATCGAGGGCTCCGGAGGGGACTACCATCACGCGGTCACGAGCGAGTTGGACGAAAAAGATTTACCGTTGTCCAAAGGCGTTATAAATGGCGGTCTGTTCCGACGGGGCACGCACGGCATCGACCGCACTTTCTTGGAACTGGAAGTAAGCTCGATAGACGAATCAATGCGCAAGGTCCTAGAAAACGGCGGCCGACTGGTCCGGGAGAAGCGGCCTATGCTCGAATTCGCCTTCTTCGCGATAGTCCAGGACACCGAGGGGAATTACCTCGGCCTGATGGAATATCGGAAGTAAGGTGGAGGGATCAGCAGCGGATGGTCTCTTCTCGGCCCTTGCCGATGCTGATGATCTTGGCCGGCACCTTGGAGCGCTTCTCTATGTATCCGAGGTACTCCCTCATTTCCCTCGGCAGGGCATCGTAACCGCCGCGGACGATCTCCATGGTCTCCTCAGGCTTCCAGCCCTTCCAGCCGTCCAACTCCTCGTACACCGGTTTCGCCCGTTCCAGCATCTTGAAGTTTCCCGGGAAGTGATGGACCTTCTTGCCGTCTATCTCGTAGGCAACGCACACCTTGACCGTTTTCAGGTCGTTCATGACGTCCAGCTTCGTTACGGCGAACTGCGTGAGGCCGTTCAATCTAGCGGCGTGCTCTACGACCAGCAGGTCCAACCATCCGCAGCGCCTGGCGCGGCCGGTCGTAGTACCGAACTCACCGCCGACGTTCATGAGCATATCACCAGTGGCATCTTTCAGCTCGGTAGGGAAAGGACCGGCTCCCACGCGCGTCGTGTACGCCTTCAGGACTCCCATGATCTCATCGATACGTTTGGGACCGACGCCGGAACCGGTGCATATCGCTCCGGCGACACAGTTGGAGGAGGTGACGAACGGATACGTTCCGTGGTCAATGTCCAGCATGGTGCCCTGGGCGCCTTCGAACAGAACTTTCTTCCCTTCGTCCAGAGCATCGTTCACCAGGACCGAGGTATCGGTGATGAACTTCTCGTACTTCCGGCCGTAGGCTAGCAGCTCCTTGAACAGTTCGTCCTTGTTCTGTGCCAGACGAACGCCTAGGATCTCCATGACCTTGAGCTTCATGGGCATAACGGTGTCCAGCCGCTCTTCTAAAAGTTCAGGGTCCAGAAGGTCGCCCATGCGGATCCCGGACCGGGCGATCTTGTCCGAATAGCAGGGTCCGATGCCCTTTCCGGTCGTTCCGACCGTCTTGCTTCCCCGAAGCCTCTCCTCGGCGCCATCCAAAAGTCTGTGCCAGTTGAGGATGACGTTCGCCCGGTCGGATATCTTAAGTCCGGAAACGGAGCGCCCGCGAGATTCCACCTCGGCTATCTCCCGGTCCAAGGACAACAGGTCCACGATGACCCCGTTGCCGATGACGTTGACGACGTCGTTTCGGACGATGCCGGAAGGAAGGATGTGCAGGGCGAAGACCTCCTCGCCCACCTTGATGGTGTGGCCAGCGTTGGAACCGCCCTGGTACCGCACGACCATGTCGGCGCGACCGGCCTCGTAATCAGTGATCTTGCCCTTGCCCTCGTCTCCCCACTGGGCACCGATGACCGCTATGCTCGGCAATCTCTCACCGTCTCGCAAAATGAGCCAACGTAGATAAAGCCTTGTTCAACGGCAGATCGAACGGAACGCTTCCAGCACTTCCTCCAGCGGCCGGTCGGTGCGGAAGCCAGTTGGCGAGAAGTTGGTCCTCGATACCTTGCCAATGGAGCGCATGGCCTCCAGGAGCTCGTCGCGTCCGGGCGGGGACAGCTTGAGCATGGCCGCCAGCTCGTTCGTCTCGTAATAGTACGGAACGTCCAGCTCCTCCTTCCAGATATCGAAGTGCTGGCGAACGCGCTCCTGGCACTCCAGCCCCTCAGGTACTACGGCGTTCGACATCGCCTCGTGGTCCATGAGCGGACCGAGCCAAAGCGGTCCTATCTTTCCCTCGCCGACCTTGCGCTCACCGGTGGTCCGGTCGTAGGACATCATGCCCAGCTGTTCCAGTGAAGCGTCCGCGGCGCCGGCGCCGTCCTTGGTCCTCAGGAACAGGCGGAAGTAGTGGTCCGCGTAGTAGCAAAGGAGGGGCGTAACGCCCTTGTCCTCCTGGGCCGCCATGCGGACGATGGTGCCGATCATTATGCGCAGGCCGCTCTCATGCAGGAACGGGTTCCTCTGGCTGTTGGCCATGTACCGTCGCCGGCATTTGCCCGGGTGCGTTCCGGAAAGGGAAGCGGTATCCGTCGCCGTTACCGCCAATACGCCTTTCCTGGCCATGCCCTGTAATGCTGAAGGGACGAAAGGTATCGGCGTTCCGAACGGGTCGAGGTCGATGTAATCGAATATCTCCTCCGCCAGAAGGCAACGCAGGTCAGCGTTGCTAACTTCGGCGTTATCGAGGGAGTTCAGCTCGATATTATGCTGGATGTGATCGCAAGCCAGCGAATCCTTGTCGTTGATGATGAAACGGTAGTTGCCCGGGGCCTCGT
>JBFYNB010000122.1:0-2987 GCA_041304605.1 Methanomassiliicoccales archaeon | reverse complement strand
CCGCCCATCCCGGCGATGACGAACACTATGTCCCGGTCCTTTATGGCGTCCTTTATGGCGTCCTTGGCGCACTCCGCGCAGTACTCCGCGACCTCGGGGAATCCCTCGGCGCCGCGGCCCTCGGTAACGTCCTTGCCGATGAGCAGCTTCTTGTGCGCGTTGACCTTCTGCAGGGATCGCTCATCAGTGTTGATCGCGACCGTCTGCACGTTCTTCTTGCAGCTGCCGAAGATGTTGTTAACGATGTTGTTACCAGCACCTCCGCAGCCCACCACCGATATCTTAGGTTCGGCCAGTCCTCGGCTGAGCATAGAGACTATCTGCTCGGTCCTGACCGTTTGTTCCATTATTCCGGCTTCCATTTTTTAGGCCCCCATATCGTTTCGGCGAGAGCGCCTTGCAGCGCGTTCGCTAAGTAAATTTGTGCATCCCATCCCTCTGCGCTCCAGCTCAGAGCGGGTCCTTACATCCTGGCCATGATCTGCCTGCTCTTGTGAAATTGTTCGTCCTTAACCTTTTCCAGGTTGTCTTTGGAGACGAACTCCTTCCGCAGGCATTCCACGACGATGTCCTCCACCGAGTTGTAGTAGCCGTCCTCCACCATCCCTTCCATTATGCTACTTACGACCGGTGGGACCCTCAGGACAATCTCCCCCTTGCCCGATCCGTTCACCCGCGCTTCACCATCCCTCTCTATGAACGCGCGAAGGGCGATGCGGGCAAGCTGCGAACGGTTCGAGATCTCCGGGTGCCCGTCGATGAAATCATCGATGAGCTCCAGGTCCTCGCCTTCTAGGCGCAGCGTTATCCTCTCTCCCTCCATAGTGTTAGATCTCCTTGGCTTGGGTTGAAAATAGATTGTCATACTAACTATATAAAACGTCTGTCATTTGTCATATTTTGTCATACTATTGCATAGAACAAAAATGCCAGTATCCATTGCGACGAAAAAAGGTAAAGCGATGGGTCAATAAATACCTCTGGACCTATCACCAATGGTATGATGCCGAACTGCGCTAAATGCGGAAAAACCCTCTTGGAGGGAATGCGTTTCTGTCCCTATTGCGGCCAGTCCTTGGCGGCTGAGGAGATGGAGCAGTTCGAGCCGGCCAAGGGTGAGATTGTGACGGCCGTGGCAGCCCCGTCCCACATCGTCGGACGCGAGGGCACCTTCGCCATGGCCATGACCACCGAGAAGCTGGTATTCGCTAGCATACGGGAAGTGGATCAAGATAAGGTAAAAGGTGAACTGCGGCAGGCAGGAATATTCATGCCTGGCTCCAGTGGCAGCGACAACGTCTCCCGTTTCTACGAGATGACCCCGGAACAGGTCCTGGGGGAAACGGAGGGCAATTTCTCGGTCGAGGTTTCCGATGTGTCGGCCGTGCGCCTTTCGTATGACGGTGAAAGCGGAGGGAAGTACGTCATCAAGCTCCGTTCCGAGGGATCGGAGCTGGTGTTCACCCTTCCGTATGACAAGTACTACCGCGATCTCCTGTTCCGCATCTTCGAGGGAAGGATCACCTGGTGATCAGATGTCCATGTGGTCCAGCTCGAGCATCAGCTGGTAGAAATCGATGCCGGCTATGTTGCCGTTGCCCTGGTATATCTCCAGCAGTCGCTGCTTTCCGATCCTGAGGACCTTGGAACTGACGCCGTACTTGATCGACGAGTTCGCCTCGATGAAAGCCGCCAGATTATCGCACCCCTTGAGCATGGCCCCGTCCACCGCCCAATCGCCGTCGGCCCGGGGGCGGTTGCGGAACGGGTCGAGAAGCAGAAGCTCGAAATCCTTCCTCCAGGTGGCTGGGAGGAGCGGAAGCAGCTTCTCCTCAACCTGCTGCTCCTCGTAGTTCGCGATCAGCTCCTCCAGCCCGCCGACGGATTTCTTCACCGGGGTGATGATATCTTTGGTCAGAACCTCAGGGAGGTCGTGGAAGAGCGAGGTGTAGAAGTTGTTCACGGTACGCTGCGGCGGCGCGTTTATCCTCAACGAACAAAGGTATGACATTATGGCCACCATGAGCATGTGGCCCAGAACGGACGTTCTTGGAATGCGGGGGGCCCGGGCCCAGCGCTGCTGATAGCGCAACTGGCCGCAGAACTCGATGAAGCCGTAGGACTTCTTGGCCAGCATTATGCGCTGCACGCCTATGAGATCATAATGGTCCTCGATCTGCATCTCGATGCTCTTCTTGGTGTCCTCTATGCCCAGCATGGTGGGGTTGGCGTTGTAGACCAGCTTGAACTCCCAGTTCGTGGCCAGGTAATGCGCCGCCCTGAGCACGCGCCGTTCGACGCTCTCATCCTTGTGCAGATGGTAGGCCTTGAAGCGCTCGAAGAACTCCTGGTCTATGTCCGGTACTTCGGAGATCAGCTCCCGGAAAACGTACTCGTTGAGCTCACCGCCCTTCTCCTTCTGCATGCGGTGGTACACCGGCGGCTTGAGGTCCGTAAGGAATATGCGGTGCAGGAACTCGAATATCCCGCCCTCTATGATCCTGGTCCAGTCGATCTTGGTGCCCTTCTCGGTCTCCTCGAATCTCGCTAGAACGTAAGCTATGACCATCTTGTGCGACTGCTTGTCCAGTTCCGTAAGTTCCACGGGGCGTATGTGGTCGTTCCACCGCTGCATGTTGGCGGCCTCGAAGAACTTGTAGATCAGTCTGGCGTTCATCGGTCCTTGGGACATGGGCTTCGCCTGGGAATCCGCTAAGACGGAAATAATCCTATGCCTCGAAAAAATTGGATAAAGGGTTTCGAAGGTCAGAGGAGCCTGCACTCTGGAATGTTCCTCAGGTCATCGAAGGTGAGCCTCAACGTCACCATGTCCCCGACCTTGTCAACGTGGACCACCGGTATGCAGATGGCCAGACCACCGAGCAATGGCTTTCTGACCCCCAATTCCTTGTTGGATTGGCTGTTCAAGGTCACGCCGAGGTGGGTCACTGCCCATCCAGCCAGGTCCAGCTCGAATCCACTGACCG
>JBFYNB010000121.1:0-3192 GCA_041304605.1 Methanomassiliicoccales archaeon | reverse complement strand
CAAGCCTTGCTGCTTCTTCGGGGCCATGATCTCGCCTTGTATGATGCGGAACAGGAGAAGAACACTTCCTGAGGCGGTTCACAAAAAAGATCTCCATAGCTCGATCAGCCGCATCGTCAGATCAGTATGAGCACCAGGTACGCCAGGTAGATGCCGAACAGTATGGCGCCGGTGGTCCGGTTAAGCTTCCTTTTCATGTACATGAAGGAGACCAGGGCGGTGTACATCACCAGGGTGATAGGCAGTGCCAACGTGAAGAAGTCACCCGGGACGACTATGGGTGAGAACAGTCCGGCCACTCCAACGATCAGCAGGCTGTTAGAAATGTTACTACCAAGGACATTGCCCAGCAGCAGGTTCGTTTCCAGACGGCAGGCCGAAGATATGGACACCGCAAGCTCCGGCATGGTGGTGCCGATGGCCACTATCGTAAGGCCGATGGTGAACTCATCCACCCCCAGATCGGTGGCCAGCCCGACACCGCCGCGCATGACCAGCTCCGAGCCGATGATAAGGAGGGTCAGTCCGCCGATTATGTAAACCAGCATGCGCCATCTTTCCATGGTTGGCCTTTCCTCCACCTGCTCGATCCTCTTGGCCGCCCTTTCGACCTTGGCCGACCTCAGCACGAAGTAGTTGAAGGCCACCACGGCCGCGATGAGTACCAGTGCCTCGCCCAGGTCGATAACGCCGTTGAATCCTAGGGCGGCGACGGTCAATATTGATATGATCAGGAAAACCGCCTCCCTCCTGAGCAAGGTCATCCCGGAGGCGATCGGGCAGACCATGCAGGCGGCCGCCAGCACCACTCCGATATTGGCTATGTTCGCCCCTATCACGTTCCCAAAGGATATGGAGGGGTCTCCTTCCAAACTGGAGATAACGGCCAAAGTGGCCTCCGGAGCGGAGGTGCCCATGGCCACCACTGTAAGACCGATGACGAAGGTGCTGACGCCCAGCGACGCGGCCAGAGCGGACGCGCCCTTAACGAGCCGGTTGGCTCCGACGATAAGGAGCGCCAGGCCCCCCAGGAGGATCAGGATATCTAGAAGCATGCGTCAAGGACCGATGCCCTTTCGGACTATCTATAATAAATAGATGGCGTATCAGCCGCCGTGAAGTTCCTCGTCGAGACGTACGGATGCACCATGAACCAGGGGGAGTCGGCCGAGCTCGCCGCCCGCCTCTGTTCACTTGGGCATCAGCGGATCAACGACGAGAACGAGGCGGACACGGTGCTCATCAACACCTGCGTGGTCATCGAGCCCACGGAGAGAAAGATACTCCGGCGCCTCCGGCATCTTCGGGAGAAAGGAAAACAGCTCATCATAGTTGGCTGCATGGCCTCGGTCAGCCCAGTTCAGCTGCGCGAGGAGTTCCCTGACGCGCTGATCAGCGGCACCTCGGACTATCCGCGCTTCATGGAAGTTCTAGATGATAAGTTCCAAAGGTGCGGTGAGGCGACATCGTCAGGAAGCCCAGGGCAGCTGGCCCTTCCGATCGCTCAGGGATGCAATGGTTCATGTTCCTATTGCATCACCAAGCTGGCCCGGGGAGACCTTGTAAGCTATCCGTTGAAAGAGCTTGTGAGCAGGGTCGACCAGTCCTTAAGCACAGGGACCAAGGAGGTCCTGGTGACCTCTCAGGACACCGCCGCCTACGGCATGGACGGCAACTACAGTTTACCGGATCTGCTCAGGGCGATATGCGACCTGCCCGGCGACTTCCGGGTCCGGGTGGGTATGATGAACCCCGACAATCTGACGGAAATATTGGATGGTATGATCGAAGCGTACCAGGATCCAAAGGTCTACCGGTTCCTTCATCTGCCCGTGCAAAGCGGAAGCGACCGTGTCATCAGGGAGATGGGGCGCGCGTACTCGACCCAAGAGTACATGGAGATGGTCCGAAGGATGCGCTGCTCGCTTCCCGACCTCACGTTGTCCACCGACGTGATCACCGGCTTTCCGGGAGAGACCGAGAACGATCATCGCATGACCGTGGAGATGGTGGAGCAGCTCAGGCCGAACATAATCAACGTCACCAGGTTCTCCCGCCGCCCCGGCACGGTGGCCGACCTCATGAAGGGGCAGGTCCCCGGCTGGGTCTCCAAGGAGCGCTCCCGGGAACTTACCCGTCTGCGATTCCGCATCTCCTCGGAGATGAACGCGTCCAAGATCGGACGAACCTATTCGGTGCTGATCGATGAAAAAGGGAAGGGAAGCAGCGTCATGGCCCGTACCGACGACTACTTACCAGTGGTCATAAAGGGGGAGCACGAGCTTTGGCAGAGGGTGGACATTAGGATCACCGGGTGCGCTTCGACCCACCTTTACGGGACGTTGGTCCCAGGATGGAAAATTAAATAGGGGATATCGCATCGAGGTCAACTAGAGCCCCGTAGTGTAGTGGTCAATCATGCTGGCCTTTGGAGCCGGTGACTCCAGTTCGAATCTGGACGGGGCTACCAATTCTCTCATCATTCCGCAGCAAAGGGATTTTATCCCCTCTCGGTCATGAGCCGTCCGTGGAAGCGAGCTGCCTTCTAGAACTGGACCTGGGGAGCGAGGAGCGCGCCCGGAACGTCAACCGCTCACTGGAGATGGACAACGGCGATCACGCCAGGTCCTGGGTGGAAGGTTCCGTTCTCAAGGTGGAAGCCCAGGCCAAGAGCCTGATGTCCTTGCTGCACACCATAGAGGACCTCATGGCCTGCCTGAAGGTGGCCGAGGAGATCACGGACGTTGAGGACTAAGCGCCCTCGCGCACCTTCACGGCCACGCCCTTCTTGAAGCTCAGCATCTCCTCGCGGGTGAGCTGCGCCCTTCCGATGGCGACCAGTTTATCGTCCTTGTCCACCACCATGACCTCGTCCTGCAGACGGATATCGGGATCGGCGTCGGTGACGAAGGAGCAGAAGACGTTCTTGCCTTGCTTATTGAATTCCACCGCGTCGTCCTGAATGGTGACCCGCATCCTTGGTGACGGAAGTCCTTTGATCAATCTCCTGGCCCCGGCCGGGCGAAGTGTGAGGAATCCGTCCTCGGCCCTCATGGAGACGACGTGCTCGCCGTCCACGAGCACGTTCCGGATGCGGTCCACGGAGAGGTACGAGCACCCCAGGACCGAGGTGGGCATGACCTTCGAGGAACCGGAGAAACCGTACTCGAGAACGTTGCGCCCGGCCATGGA
>JBFYNB010000120.1:0-3327 GCA_041304605.1 Methanomassiliicoccales archaeon | reverse complement strand
GGCCATCCACGAGGTGAAGGGATGAGGAAAGGGGTGGTGGTCTGCGGGGCCAACGGGGAACGCGGGTTCATCTTGGAAAGGGTTACCGAATCTTTTTCAAAGGACAACATGTCCAAGGTCATCCAGTTCTCGGTATGCACCGTTGGGCTAAGTCCGATAATGCTGGAGATGGGCGGAGTTGACATGAGCTCGCTGGTGACCGTCAACGGTTGCCGCAACAGGTGTTGCGACAGGCTCATGGAGAAGAACGGGCTGAAGATCGGTGTGTCGGTCACCATGGACGATCACATCGAAAGGAAGGTCGGGCCATGCGAGTTCACCTCTAAGTTCCACTTTCCGGAGCCGACCGAGGAAGAGGTAAAGGCCATGGTCAAAGCCATGGAGAAGGCCATAAGCTGATCAGCGGCTCTTCTTCCATCCCTGTTCATCGTAGTAGCTCTTGACCACCGACGTTACGTGTTGGGATATCTGGCGTTCCCGCATCTCCCCATTGATGTGCGGGGCCTCCTTGAAGAAGAACTCATGATCGCACTTGGCGCAGCGGACCTTGGGGCAGGAGTTCATTACCTCCGGGCAGCCGCGACAGGCGAACGTTCTGGCGTAGGTGATGGAAAAGACGAACCCGCAGTTGGGGCACTTGAACTTGCGCAAGGAGTCCACGGTGTTCTTGGAGAACCCGTGCGCCTTCATGGACTGGTAGTACGTATCCATGCTCATTCCTCATGATGGGCGGCGGACTTCTCCACCTCGTAGAAGTCCTTGATGATCTCGTACTTGACATGGTTCTTCCTGGCCACTTCCGCTAACGCCTCCAGGGTCTGCTCTCGGACCTCGGGGTCCCAGATCCCGTGAACTATGACGTGAACGATTACCTCCGCCCTCTCGATGGTATTGGTGCTTATCTGCTTGGTTATGTTCACCTTCATCTTCTGGTGGATGAGCGAGAAACCAACTGTGGAACCGTCCTCCACCATCATGAAAGCTTTTACATGGCCGACCAGGTCCGCGCCATGATGCAGGCAGGCGTCCGTAGCCTTTATCAACAGCTCCTCTACGAACGAAACGGCCTTATCGGCCGAGGAGCCTTTTCCGAACTCCACCTTCATGTGCAGGGAGAACTTGCCGAGCTCGTCGACCGCCCTATGCATTTCCAGATGGAGTTCGTCATCCTCATCAAGTTCCGTCATCAGGCCTTCCCCCCGTAATCACGCTTCAGCATCTCCTTCTCATAAGACTCGTCGTAACGCGGCGAGGTCCTTGTCTCGATGAGATCGGCGGCCTCCTTTACCCCCTGGTTGTTGCGGCCAGAACCGTACATTATCTCGGCGTTGGGGTTGATGGACTTGGAGAACTTCACTGACATGTCTATCATCTCCTTGGTGGCGCTATCCACCTTGTTGATGAAGACCACGTCCGCCTCCCTGATCTGGGTCTCTACCAGCCGACGGACCGAGTTTATGAGCTCCTCTATGCGCAGGGCGTCCACCAGGGTGATGACCGGCGCGTGAACTATGACCTCCCCGTCCATCTCCTCTTCCGAGTACTCGGCGGCACGCTTCAGCCCCCAGGGGATGGCCACTCCGGACGGCTCCACGATGATCAGGTCAGGATGGAACGTCTTCTGCAGGACGGCGATGGTGTTGGCGAAGTTTCCGGCGATCTGGCAGCATATGCAGCCGCCGGAGATCTCCTTGGCCTTGAGGCCGTACATCTCCACGATCTTTACATCGACGTTGATCTCTCCGACGTCGTTGACGATGATAGCGATCTTGTGCCCTCGATCCACCAGGATCTTAGCCAGCTCAATAAGGAATGTGGTCTTCCCGCTCCCCAGGAAACCTGCGACCTGCGCGATCTTCACCATAGGTACACCAGTGTCATCTGGAATCGGGTTCGTAGTATGAATAGGTTGGCAGAACTCAGCATGAACTGGTCATCTCGAGGGCGGACCCAATGTATACAAGGAGGCTCCGGGAAAGGGTTTTAGTAAAAATGACCACTCTCAACGGTTGAAAACTATTCCGTCCACGAAACGCTTGCTGAACAAAATCTCTCCGCATTTGGGACAGAGATATTCCTTCCTGAGGATCTCCGCAGTGACCTGCTCTTTCAAGAGGTTGTCATAGAACAGAAGATTCCCCGGTCTCTCCACCAGCTCATTCTCGTCTCCCTCCCACTCGCATTTATAGCATCTCACCATGTCGATCGGCCAGATAACCGCCGTGCCATGGTGATAAACGTTTGCTTCCGATTTAAGAAACGGTCTATGATGAAACAATAAAGGAAAAAAGAAAAAAGGTTTGAAGGTCGACCCCTAGCATTTGATCTGGCCGTACTTTATGGTGGTGTCCATGCACTCCTTGATGTTCTCCATCCTCGTGGTGAGTGCCGGAGGGACCTCGCAGCCTGATGAGACTACGTACCTGGAGTTGAGACCCCGTGCGCAAAGAGCCGTCTTAACCTCTTGGATAAGGTTCATGGTGGTCTTCTGCATCTTCTCCTGGCTCCAGCGTATGAAGCCCTGGGGGTCTATCTGGCCAGCCAGCAGGCAGTTGTCCGCGTAACCCTTGTCGATGGTCTCCTTCGGAGAAGGGGAGCCAGGGATCAGGGGGTAGTGGGCCATGGAGTAGATGACCGGCTTGAACTGTTTGATCTGCGTGTCCAGGTGAGGCAGGTCGGCGCAGTTGTGTATGCAAAGTGCCATGCCTTCCTTGATCACGAGATCGTTCAGCTTCCTGGCGTATTGACCCTCGAACTCATCATATTCACCGTCGCCGAGGCAGGAGTAGCTTCCCCACAGGTAGTCCCAGACAAGTCCGGCGCACTTCGTCTTGGCCATGGCCTTGACCATCTCGGAGTTGTACTCCGTGATGCTCTTCAAGGCCTTGTGCACCGCGCTCTTGTTGTTGTACATGTCCATGAAGATCTTCTCTGCATGGGCGGCCTGGGTAAGGGTCAGCAGAGGACCCTCAAGGAACCCGGCCGTGATGACGTCCTTTCCGAGCGCGTCAACGAAAAGCTTGGTACCCTCGACAAGTATCCCGCTCCTTCCCTTGTTCGCCGGGGGGATATTCACCTTCTCATAGTCCTCGGGGGAGTTGAAGGCGGGGTCGGTCACAAATGGCGTGTTCTGCTCGTCCATTCGCACCGTAGCTCCCAGGTCTCCGGCGGCCACCGACAGGTCCATCAGACCGATGGCAAAGTCGAAGTTGAAGTACTTCTGCCCCTCAATGAAGGCGGCAGCGAACTTCTTCGGGTCGGAAACCCATTCCTTATAGGTCATGCTTCCGTCACCCACAAGCCGGCGGCACACCCCCATGGCCAAGG
>JBFYNB010000119.1:0-3410 GCA_041304605.1 Methanomassiliicoccales archaeon | reverse complement strand
AATGCGGTGGAAGGTAGGCGAAGACCCGGGTTCGAATCCCGGCGGGAGCACTTGTTTCTTCTTCATTTTCACCTCTGCTTACAGATCAGTGATCGACATGGAACGTTCCATCAAGATGACGACGTTAGGTTCCTTGATGTTGAACTTTGGATGACCGATCTATGGGCCTCCTCAACGTATCTTCCGACGAAACACCAGTATGCTGGCGGTCAGACTGATGGCTGCGATGATGATTATCGCGATGAACGCGTTGCCTATCTTATCCCAAAGGAAACCCTCGATTATCAGGCTCTGGAAGGCTTGCGCCACGTAGGTGAACGGATTGACCTGCGCCACCTCCTGCACCCATGCTGGAAGAAGCCCCAGGGGCATCACTGCTGCGGAGAGGAACAGCAAAGGAAAGGTAGTGAGGAGCCCCACCGACAACGTGGTCTGATCGCTCTTGGTGGTCAGCCCCACGAACACGGAAATGCCTGACCAGGCCATCCCAAAGGCCGCCGCCAGGACCAGGATCATGATCACCCCGAAGAGCCCCGAAGCGATCTCCACACCGATCGCCACTCCGATGAGCAATATGATCACTACCTGAACCACGATGGTGATGGCGTCGCTGAACAACTTTCCGAACAGGATGGCTGATTTGTTTATCGGCGCCACCCTCATCTTGTCCATGAACCCGCTCTCCAGGTCGTTCACCAGACCCAGTCCGGCGGAGAGGGCCGAGGACGTAATGGTTTGTATGATGACCGCGGCGGTGAAGAAGGTAACGTAGCTGGTCGTGCCCGTTAACTGTTTGAAGTTCGGGATGTCCCCGATGGCTGAAAAAGCCTGGGTGAACAGAAGGAACCACACCAGCGGTTGTATCAACGAGAAGAAGATGAATATCGGCTGGCGGACCAGCTTGGTGTTCCATCTGCGGAAGATGGCCGCGGTCTCCGATACCCATTCCATCATCATGGTCCCTTCCCCCTTTTCCCCCAGCCGCGTCCCTTGACCGCCCCTTTTCTTTCGACCACATTAAGTGTCCTACCTGTCAGCTTGAGGAAGACCTCGTCGAGGGTCGGCCCGGTTAAGGTGAGTTGGTCTATCTGTACGCCTATGCCGTCCAGTAGCCTGACCAATAGCGGTATTATGGCCGATCCGTTATGGGCCATGACCGTCAGTCCCTTATCCCCGCTGATCCCGACCGAGCACAGGCCGACCTCCTTCACCCCCTCCATCTTGGCGATCGCGGCGGAGGCCTTCTCGCAGGCCTCCGGGTCATCGGACCTGACGCTTAAGGTGATGATGTCCGCTCCGATCCTGGCCTTAAGTTCCAGAGGGGTCCCTTCGGCCACGATCTTCCCCTGGTCCACGATGCACAAGCGATCCGCCAAACGGTCCGCTTCCTCCATGTATTGGGTGGTGAGGAAGATGGTCGTTCCTTGAGAGTTCAACTGCGTGATATATTCCCAGATGTCCTGACGGCTCTGGGGGTCCAGCCCGGTGGTGGGCTCGTCCAGGAACAGGACCTTGGGGTCGGATACAAGGGAGGACGCCAGGTCCAGGCGTTTCCTCATGCCCCCTGAGAACGTCTTCAACCTTCTGTCCGCCGCCTCCTGAAGCTTGACCGTCTCTAGAAGTAGCTCGACCCGCTGCACCGCTTTATCCTTTGGTATATGATGGAAACTGCATTGCAGCATGAGGTTCTCTCGCGCCGTAAGGTCATCATCAACACCTACGTCCTGCGACGAGTAGCCTATGATCCGCCTGACCTCGGCCTGGTCCTTGTCGATGTCCAAACCGTCTATGGTCGCCTTACCAGAGGTCTTCTCGAGCAAGGTCGTGAGGATCTTGATCGTGGTGCTCTTCCCTGCGCCGTTTGGGCCGAGGAATCCGAACACTTCCCCCTTGTGCACTTTGAAGGAGATGCCGTCGACGGCCAGTATATCCTTTCCGTAGATCTTCCGCAGGTCCTCTACGATGATGATATCTTCCATGGACGTACCCCTTTCAAAATATGGTATAAATTTGACCACCAGACTATTTCACCATTTCGGGCGCTTAGCACTCTGTGTTCACCCTCGTTCTTCGACTTGATGAACGGGATGGAAGCGTCTGAAGTCGGTGAACGCTTTCACTGTGATTGGAGCACCGAATCTTGGACCCGATTTGATAAATGTGAAAAATTATTGATCCAGTTGGGAGCGCCACCTCGTTTTCATCCGACTTTTTAGGCATTTATTTGCATTCCTTGGCCTCCATGATGGTGAGGTCCATCATCCTGTTGATGAAGTAGTCCACCACGGTCCCACTGCTGATAATGGCCCGGTGGCCGCTCCCCTCCTTGGACAGGATGACCGACACTTCCCGGTCACAGACCATTATCAGTTCGACGTCGTACTCCATGCTCTTGTCCGGTTCTTCCATGGCCTGCGATATGAATGGGGTTGGAGGACTGAGCTTCCCCTTGGTGATGCTCAACAACCTGGTCTTTCCGAGCGGCCCGACGACGTTCCCCGACCCCTCCAGGATGACCACGGTCACCGACCGTTTCTCCGAAGCGGCAGCCACGATCTTAGCATACCTCCGCAGGTAGTCGTTGTGTATGCTGATTATTACCACCTCCCTTCTAGCGGATTCTATCATCTCGGCCACCTTGTGATCGATGGCCCACTCCCCCTTGATCGTCCAGATGGGGTTGTTCCTGCGCTCGGCGGTGCTTCCTATCTCCTCAAGCGCTTTCACCACCTCGTCCCTGGCCTTCGCCATGCCCTCGATCAGGTGTCCGAACACCTCCGCGGGATCGTTCGCCCGGTAGCAGCGGGGATTGGTGTTCCCCACCTCCACGAACCCCTTTTCCAGAAGACGCTCCATCACGTCATACGAACGGGACCGCGGCACCTTGCTCTCGTCACTTATCTCTTTTATCGTACCTTCGCCCAGCACCACCGTGGCGATGTACGCCTTGGCCTCGTACTCGCTCATCCCCAGTCGGATCAGGTGCTCGATGATGTCGGACATGTCACTCCAGTAGTGACAACAACTCTATAAATATCTTCAATGCTGCCCGACCCAACCGATTTAAGAGGCGTACCCATGGTATTCGATAGGTTAGCGAACATAGTCACAAAGCATTACAAGCTCATCATTGTCATCTGGGTGGTTCTACTCCTGCTCAGCGTCCCGGCCATGATGGGCCTTGACGACGTCGTGAGCTACGAATCGGAGATGACCTCCGAGGACCGTAACGAGTCGACCATCGCCGCGGAGATTATAGCAGAGAATTTCCAAGGATCGGTCGCCAACAGCACCATCATCATCGTGCTGCAGTCCGATGACATGACCACACCGGAAGCAAGGGATTTCGTTCTAAAACTTCAGAACGATCTGAAATCGGCCGACCTCGTTTACATGGAGAAGATCGGGTC
>JBFYNB010000118.1:0-3498 GCA_041304605.1 Methanomassiliicoccales archaeon | reverse complement strand
CAGGCTGGTGACGGTGAGGATGGTCAGGAAGGCGAAGTCCATTAACCTCTCGGTCACCACGGAGGCCAGTCCCTTTCCGACGGCCACCCCCTTGCGGGTGTTCATCTCTATGATGCGGGACGTTTCACCGACCACCCGTCCGGGTATGAGGTTGTTTATGGCCTGGGACAGCGAGAAGGCGGCGAATATGGTGCGGAAGGATATCTCGTACCCGGCGTGCCTCATCAGCACGCCCCAGCGGTAGGCCTTGAACACCAGGTTCACCAGGTACAGCACCACGACCAGGGCTATCAGCTCATATCTGATGCCATTGAGGGCGGTCCAGACCTCCTCCGGGTTGGAGGCCAGCACTACCAGTACGATGAGGGCTATGGAAATGCCCAACCTTATCTTGGTGCCAAGGCTCATTCTCCCCGTGGTCCATCCCCTTCCCCGACCAGAACGGACCTGTCAGTCTCCGTGACGATCGGACCCGTTGGCTGGTTGATGACTAGGATGGACTTATTTGAAATTTTGGTAAGCCTGACTAAGCTCGGTTTCAGGGACAGCAAGTAATGTATGAGAGAGGGAGCATGACATGAAGGATAGCATGCGCGTACTGGTCATCTACGACACCGTTTCCGGAAACACCGAGCGGATAGCCCAGTTGATCGCAGAGGAACTGACCGCGGCCGGACATGATGTCTCATGCCGCCGACAGTCCGTCTCCGGGGAGGAGGACTTCGTCGGTGTTCCGCTATGGGTGATCGGCGCGCCGACCCACTGGGGACGGGCCCCGTTCCGTTTCAATACCTTGCTTCGCAACGCCGTGAAGGACGCCGGCAGCGACCATGATTTTGTTGCCTTCGATACTCGTTATGAGAACATGCACTCGGGCGCCGCCGACAAGACGCATCGCATGCTGGTGAAGGCGGGAATGCGGCCTTTGTTGAGCCCCCAGCACTTCGTCGTGGATGGCAGCGAGCTGCGCCAGGGCGAGGAAGATAAGGCCAGGGAGCTAGGGCGCACCATAGCCTCACTGCTCTAGGCATACGTCAGAGCCAAGATCGTCCGCCTCCCCTTCCAAGTTGGTGGAGAACAACAGGAGCAGGGCGCAAATTATGAACAGCGAGGACAGCAGGAACAGCGCCACGTAGCCGAAGTACTGGGCCACCAGCCCGCCGAAGAGCGAGCCGATTATGGTGGAAACACCACGGACAGAGGAGTACATGCCCATGGACTGGCTGCGGAAGGACCGGTAGGACATCTTGGCCACCAGGGCGTCGCCGGCCACGGCCAGCAAGGCCCAGCACATGCCGGCCAGACCGCTCAGTACACACATCAGGACGAAGACGCCGGTGAGGTCCAATGGCAATAGCGTGACCAGGAAGAAGGAGGGGAAAATGAGCACGCGCGATCCGAAAGCAAAGGCCTGGACCTTCCTTCCGCCGTACCTATCCACCAGCTTGCCGGCCCGAGAATAGAGCAGGGCGGAGACCAAAGAGCTGGCCAGGTACACGGCGAACACCTCGGCGCTGCTCATTCCTACGCTACGCGCAAGATAGGTCGGCAAAGCCACGTAGAAGCACAGGAAGCCGGTGAAGGCCAGGAACACCACCGCGTAGTATCTCCGGAGGTTCGTCGGGAAGTTCCTCAGATGCAGGTTGTTCTGCGACATCTCCACGATGTAGAGCAGCCGCTGCGGCATGAAGCGCAGCTTCTCCATCAGGTAGGACGGCGACCTCAGCAGCTCCATCGAAGGAAGCTGATGGCGGCTGAGCTTCTCTAGCGGCTCCCTCATGAAACGCCATCCCAGGAACACCGACAGGAAACCTAACGCCCCGGCCAGCAAGAACAATGCCCGCATCGGGTTGGCGTCCGCATCGGAGGGGAAGGCCATGAGCCAGAGCGTACCCAGTAACAGACCGATCACCCATCCTATGCCGCCGACCTTGCTGAAATCCCCCAGCCTCTTCGGCCACTCGTCCTTCCGGAAGCATTCCAGCACCATGACCGTTCCGACAGGGGCTATGGCCGCCCCCAGGAAGCCGAACATGAAGTTGGCGATGTAGTACTCGGATATGCTCTGCGACAATCCCATCAGGATGAGGGAGAAGGCCACGCCGAGGAAGCCGGCCAGTACGAACGGGACACGGCGCTTGGAGGTGTCCGATAGGTTACCCCACATGATCCCGGCCGGCACCGAGGCCAGAGAAGTGGCTGCGCTGACTATGCCCACCTGGGCCACCGTGCCCTTCAGCCCCTCGGTTATGAATAGGGGGATCAGGGCGTTGGTGCTCCCCCCCGATATGTTGTAGGGAAGGAACGAATAGTACCAATGTTCGTCCTTGAGACCATCCTTGGCCATGTCCACAGGGGATTGTTGGCCCATGTGGATAAACTATGCGGTCCCACGAATGACGATGCTCAGGCCGCCCCCAGAACAACGGCTAGCGCCACCGAGAACAGCACCGCCAGGGACACCAGGATGAACTTGCGGTCGCGCTCCCTGATGAAGACGCACAGGGAGCCGAACACCCTGGCCAACGGGGTGGCGATGAGCAGCACGATCCCCAAGGTGAGGAACGCCGCCGGGTCCAGCTCCAGCAGTTGGGACGGGATCTTCTCCAACGGGACCACCGAGGCTTCCTCGGTACCTATGATTATCCCCAACACCAGGCCGAAGAACATCAGCACCAGGCTCAGGACCATGCCCCAGCGCAGTATGGGCTGGACCACGCCGCATAACGACCTTTGGGAGGGCATCAGGCACCACCCCACAGGCCGAGGGCCTTCATTACCATGGTCACGGCCACTATGAACAGCAGGACGGAGAACCACTTGCGCAGGTCGCTCGCCGAGTGCCTGGCCATGAGCATCGTTCCCACGTACGCTCCGGCGAAGGTGCCCAGGGCGACCGCCCCGCACAGGTAGGCGTTCAGCAGCCCATGGCCATAGAAGATTATCGCTCCGGTGAGAGCGGTGACCCCGATCATGAAGTTGCTGGTGGCCGCGGCCGCCTTCAGCGGAACGCACATGCACACGTTCATCACCGGTACCTTGACCAGACCGCCGCCCACGCCCAGCAGTCCGGACAGCATCCCGGCCACGCTGCTATACGCCAGCCCTTTCTTCAGTCCCTTCACGCCATAACTGATCTCGCAGCTGGTCCTGGGGTCCACGTATTGGCAGGACAGGTCGACCATCTGTCCCGCCGCCTCGGCCTCCTCCGGGGAGAAGAGCACCTCGGTGCGGCGCAGCATGGTGTACCCGGCGTACACCAGCAGCATGGAGAACATCAGGAACAGCATTGTTTGGTTGGTATACACGGCGATGAGCGCGCCGATGATCGAACCGACGGTGGTGGACATCTCCAGGAACAGCGCCAGACGTACATTGGTCAGGCCTTGCTTCACGTACTTGGAGGCGGCGCCGGTGGACGTTGCGATCACACCGATGAGACTGGCGCCAATGGCCTCCTGCATAGGCAGTCCGAAGCCCAATGTCAGCAACGGGATT
>JBFYNB010000117.1:0-3598 GCA_041304605.1 Methanomassiliicoccales archaeon | reverse complement strand
ATGAAGGACTCCAACCTCAGCGTTGACAAGATCAACGCGGTCATCCTGGTCGGCGGACCGACCCGCATGCCGGTCATCCAGAGGTTCGTGGAAACGGTCGTCGGCAAGAAGATCCAGCGCGGGGTCGACCCGATGGAGTGCGTGGCCATGGGCGCTGCGGTGCAGGCCGCCGTTCTCTCCGGAGAGGTCAAGGACGTGCTGCTGCTGGACGTGACGCCCCTTTCGCTGGGCATCGAAACGCTCGGTGGAATAGCCACCAAGCTCATCGATAGGAACACGACCATCCCCACCCGCAAATCGCAGATATTCTCCACCGCCGCCGACGGGCAGACCAGCGTGGAGATACACGTCACGCAGGGCGAGAGGCCGATGGCCAAGGACAACACCTCCCTGGGTCGCTTCATGCTCATGGGAATACCGCCCGCGCCGCGCGGCGTACCGCAGATCGAGGTGGCCTTCGACATCGATGCGAACGGCATCGTGAACGTCAGCGCCAAGGACCTGGGAACCGGAAAAGAGGCCAAGATCACCATCACCGCCAGCACCAAGCTTTCCACGGACGACATAGACAAGATGGTCAAGGAGGCCGAGCGCTTCGCCGAGGACGACCTGAAGAACAAGGAGAAGGTGGAGATCATCAACCAGGCCGACCAGCTCACCTACGCCACCGAGAAGGCGCTGACAGAACTGGGCGAGCAGGCTTCCAACGAAGAGAGGACCAAGATCGAGGCCCTGATAAACGACGTCCGGGAAGAGATCAAGAAGGGGGACGCCGCTGCGATCAAGGCCAAGACGGAAGCGCTCCAGAAGGAGTTCTACGCCATCTCCACCCGCATCTACCAGAACATGGCCCAGAAGCAGCAAACGGAAGGGCAACAGCAAGGTTCCGCCCCCAAGGACGACAACGTGGTCGACGCCGACTACAAGATCGTTGACGACCAGTAGGCGAACCGATGGCTGAGAAGCGCGACTACTACGAGGTGCTTGGCGTGGAACGCCAGGCGGGCGAGGAAGAGATAAAGAAAGCGTACCGCCAGCTGGCCCGCCAATACCACCCGGACGTCACCAAGGAGGACCCCAAGGTGGCGGAGGAGCGCTTCAAGGAGATATCGGAAGCGTACGAGGTGCTGATGGACAAGCCGAAGCGCGAGCTGTACGACAAGTACGGCCACGCCGGCGTCAACAGCCAGTTCCAGGGCGGAGGGTTCAACTGGAACGACTTCACCCACCAGGGCGACGTCCGCGACATCTTCGGGGACGCCGGCTTCGGCTCCGGGAACATTTTCGATATGTTCTTCGGCGGCGGACGTTCGCGAGGACCGCACCAGGGACAATCCCTGCGCTACGATCTGGACATCACGCTGGAGGAGGCTGCGGAGGGCATAAAGAAAGAGCTGACCCTTCCTCTCACCGTCAAATGCGAAGCCTGCGGCGGCACCGGCTCGAAGAGCCGCAAGGAAGAGGTCTGCCAGCAGTGCGGCGGGAAAGGGCAGGTGCAGCGCGTTGAACGCCGGGGATACTCGCAGTTCATTTCCGTCGGGGCGTGCCCGAAGTGCAAAGGCTCCGGTAAGGACATCAAGGACCCCTGCCCGGAATGCGACGGGGGATGGACGCGCAAGCGGCAGAAGATATCCCTGGACATCCCGAAGGGGGTGGACACCGGCATGCGCTTGCGTGTCGCTGGAGCTGGCGAGCCTTCCCCGGACGGAGGGCCGCCGGGCGATCTTTTCGTGGTGATCAACGTCAAGGACCACAGGGTCTTCCAGAGGGAAGGGGCGGACCTGTATGCGACCCAGGAACTATCTTTCCCCGAGGCGGCCCTGGGCGCGACCATCGAGGTGCCCACCCTGGACGGGAAGAAGGTGGAGCTGACCGTCCCGCCAGGAACGCAGCCCGGGGAGATGCAGCGCCTGAAAGGTCTGGGCATGCCGCGCATGGAAGGTTACGGGAAGGGCGACCTGTACATCCGACTGAAGCTGGTGGTGCCGAAGAAACTGACCGCAGAGCAGAAGGAGCTGCTGCGCAAGTTCGACGGCGGCGACGGCTCGAAGAAAAAGCTCTTTGGCCGGGGCAAGTGAGCCTCAGTAAAGCAGCAGGAACGCTATCAGTACGTGCACCACGGCGAACAAAGGCACCAGCTTGAACTTGAGCTTCCGGGTCTTGTGCCTGAACCACCTCATGCCGGCCATGGCCCCGAACGGCCCGAGCAGCGCCACGAGAAGCAATGTTTTCTCAGAAATGCGGCGATCGCCCTTCCTGGCCATCATCTTGTCGTAGGCGTACATGGCCAGGGCCGCCAAATTTATCAGCAGGTAAAGGCCGGCCAGGGCCAGGAAGGCTACGGACGTTTGATCCATGCTCCCTGATGCCGCTCGGCCGGTAAATCGTTTGTCCTACCCCATCACTCCGAAGCGGTCCCACTCCTCGATCAGTTCAGGAATGATGCTATCGTCCATTGCCAGGTCGAAGCGGCCGAAGTACTGGTCTAACGAGCGAATACCGTTGCGCAGCGCTCTCTCCGCTTCGGTGAGCCTGATCCACGGCGTGTCGCCGGTGCGGTCCACCCTTATCGCCTCCGACAGGTCGATGAACCAGGGCCGGCCGTCCTTGACCAGTATGTTGTAGGGACTGAGGTCGGTGTGCACCACTCCGGCCCTGCCTAGGGCCACCACGCCTTGGGTGACCATAGCCAGCATCCCGGCCGGGTCGTCGGGCGGGCGGTCCTGGAGCCTTGGCGCCGGGCCCCCGTCCTGATCGAGGTACCTCATGGTCAGCATGTTCTCCACCCGCCGGGCGGGCGTGGGGACCGGCACGCCGCCCTTCCAGGCCTGCAGCAGCATGTCGAACTCGTGCGCGGCCAGCCATCCCGCCGAGTTAAGCTTGATGGGACGACCGCCTTTGTGCGACGTCTGGTACAGCCGGTACACTTTGACCGCTATGGGCGCGCCCCGGTACTCGGCCAGGTACACGCTTGCTTCCTTACCGGAGGATATCATCCCCCGGACCCCGGTGGCCAGGCCGTTCTCCAGTATGGACTGGACCGTCTCGCGATAACCACTCTCGTGGAAGTCGATGTTCTTGTTCCTGATGCGCCAGGCTACGCTGGCGTCCAGATACGGATCGTTGGGCATGTCTTTTGTTTGATCTTTCTAAGCGTTCGCAAAGCAGACGAAGAAGGATGCCAGAGAACGTTCAGAACGGTCCCCGGGATCCTGCTGAAGATCGGTGTGGTGACATCATATCCGGGAACCTCCTGGTCCAACGACCGAGCTTTTCATGGTCAAAGGGGTTAATAAATTTTCTCAGCGGCGGACGCCTCCCCATGCTATCCAGTGGCATGAGAAACGATTATGAGGTCAATGGGCATGACTAACGGCTAATAATGGCCATCAGGCTGCCGTCGTTCAGTTCGACCCGCGGTTTCGACCGCCGGGTCTGGACGCTCTTCTACGGGCGCATCATCTCCTCGCTGGGCTTCTCAGTGGTGATGCCGTTCCTTTCCATCTACCTGCACAACGAGCTGGGGATCTCCATGACCATCGTGGGCATGGTGCTGCTCATCTCGGCAGTCGTCGGTGCGTTGGGCCAGATAGTGGGC
>JBFYNB010000116.1:0-3607 GCA_041304605.1 Methanomassiliicoccales archaeon | reverse complement strand
CCAGCCCCCGGCCGCCGTCATCTATCATTATCACTATCCATGGATGAGCTACGCCCAGCACAGTTCCCAGTCATCGAGCGGTGGATTGCCGCTGGGGAACATGGGCCCGATCTTCTGGAACCTGAACATCCCGGTCGGCTCGGTCAACTACAGCGACGGGCAGTCGCTGGTCCAGACCGCCCTGGGCGGCGGACTGGTGAACATGAGCGTGCCTTCGGTCATATCCCAGGGAACGCACAGGAACGTGGTGGCCGACGTGAGTACGGAGAGCACCCCGGGCAAGATGGTCCTCTTCGGGGCTCATTACGACACGGTCCTGAGCGAAGGTTACGTGGATAACTCCGCCGGGGTGGCCGCGGTCCTGGAAACGGCGAGGATGGTGCAGGAGGCGGTCGATTCCGGCGATCTCAAGCTCAAGTACGGCATGCGCTTCGTGGCCTTCGCCGGCGAGGAGATGGGCATGGCCGGCTCCCTGCACTACGTGAGCATGCACCGGGAGGAGATCAAGGACCAGGTGGCCAGCATAATCACCGATTCCATAGGGTCCTCCGACCTCAAGGTAACCCTGGCCGGTTCGGACGGGGAGGTCGACCTCAACTTCGTCGCGGACGAGGCTTGCGGGAAGCTTGGGGTCGCTCGGGCCTACCAGGACCTGGCCGGCTCGGACCATTACGCCTTCATGTTCCCCAACTGGATGTCCAACAAGCTGAACAGCGCCTGGGGTAAGGACCTGGACATCGGCCGCGGACTTGAATCGACCAGCACCATGTGCGTATATTCCGAACCGCTGACCATATACGATGATCCAAGCAGCGAGGCCAACGGGCGCATACACACCTCCCTCGATTCAAGGGAAGCGGTGGAGGCCGGGGAATGGATCGAGGAGCAGGACCTCCTCGACCAGGCCCAGGTGTACGCCCTCATGGCGTTGTACTCGGGCATCGGGATCTACGAACCGGACTACGATTACCTTCCCTACGTGATCGTTCTGGTCGCAGTGACCCTGGTCATAGCCTTCTTCATGCTGCGCCGGTGGAGGATAGATACCTAGGATCATCAGGCGCGGATCTCGATGAACAAGTTGGAAATGTTACTTTTTTGACCATGTTCACATAATAAAAAAGGAAGAGAAAAGGTTTGAAATTAAATGGGTTTCACTCGCGGTCCTTTTCCAGGGATACCCGGCTTCCCGCCTTGATGGCCTCGGCCTCACGCCTCTCCTGAGCCATGGCCACTTCAAGCTCCTTCATGTCCCGGCGGAGCTCTTCCTGGGTCGGGATGGGACCTAAGATGATATCAGCCTTGCCGACCGTCCTCTCGATCTCCTCAGGTCTGGAGATCTCCCTTTCCGGTATGTTGCGGATTCCTCCGACATAGTCGGAAATGCCCTCCACCAGCCGGGTCAGCTCGAACGGTAGGACGATCTTGGTAGCCTGTCCCTCTCCCAGCTTCTTCAGGGCGTCCAACGAGAGCACGGTAAGGGCTTTGGTATCCAGCGTGCTGGCGCCCACGCTCAGTATCCTGAGCTTCTGGGCCTCACCCTGGCTCTCCAGTATGATGGCCAGCCTCTCTCCTTCCGCCTCCAGGATCTTGGCCTGGCGCAGACCCTCGGCCTGCAGCACCCGGGACCTCTTCTCGCCCTCGGCGTTGAGGATGGCCGCGGTCTTGGCGCCGTCCGCCTTCAGGATGGCCGCACGCCTCAGCCTCTCGGCGGAGGTCTGCTCCTCCATGGCCTGCTTGACCTTCGGGGCCGGGTCGATCTCCCTGATCTCCACAGCGTCGACCTTTACTCCCCACTGGTCCGTCGCCTCGTCCAGGATGTCCCTGAGCTTGAGGTTGATCTTCTCACGGTTGGAGAGGATCTCATCCAACTCCATGTCGCCGATGATGGACCTCAGGGTGGTCTGGGCCAGATACACGGTCGCCGCCCGGTAATCGGTAACTTCGAAGAATGCCTTCTTGGGGTCGATGACCTTCACGTAGATGATGGCATCCACGTTCACCGGGGAGTTGTCCTTGGTGATGACCTCCTGCCTCGGGACGTCCAGCACCTGCGTCCTCAGGTCCAGCTTCACCGTCTCGTTGATCAGAGGTGCAACGTAGTTGAAGCCCGGGTTCAGTATTCTGATGAACATACCCAAGCGGATGTAAACCGCCTGCTCGTACGGCCTTACGATCTTGACACCGTTCACCACGATCACGATGGCCGCGATGATGGCCAGTATCAACAAACCTAGGATCTCGACTGCTAATGCCATGATTTCCTTCTCCTGATCTACTGGATTATCTCCTCTACGGTCACATGAACGCCTTCACTGCGGACCACCTTGACATGTTTCCCCACCGATATGGGCGTCGCCGAGGTGGCGCTCCAGATGACGTTGGCGATCTTCACCTTGCCCCTGAGGGACCCAGGCACGACCTCCACCTCCACCTGCCCTTCCTTGCCTATGAGCGAGGTGGCCACCGTGGTCTGCGGCGGGGCCGGAGGGGCCAGCCTTTGATACATCTTGATGGTCAGGAAGGTGGTGGGTACCAGTATTATTACCGCGATGATCGGGGACCATATCGTCAACAGTAGGTCCGGGAAGATCAATCCGATGCCTCCCAGTGCCAATAGCACCGTGGCCGGCACCAGTAGGAAGGACCCGGGCTGGCTGATCTCCACCAGGAGCATCAGCACCCCGATCACTATGAACACCAACGAAAGGTCAGTGGCTAGGGTCATGGTAAATCCCATGGGTCTTTCGGTATTTATCCTTTATTTCCGTTAAAGGCTTCGCTTATCACAATTGGGTTAAGGAAGCCGCATAATTACCCGAATGGAACGGACATGGCCAGATGTCATGAAATGGTGAAAAACCAAAAACCATTAAATAATGTTACGGTGGGTATGATTCACAGTGATAACTATGTGTGAAGACATGGAAGATACTATGGGGATGCCATTGATAGGGGACAGGTTCCCGGACATGACGGTGACCACCACCCACGGTCCGATGAGCCTTCCGAAGGATGTTGAGGGCAAGTGGTTGGTACTTTTCAGCCACCCCGCTGACTTCACCCCTACCTGCACCACCGAATTCGTCGCCTTCGCCAAGAGGGCCGAGGAGTTCAACAAGATGAACGCTGTTCTGGTGGGACTGTCCATCGATCAGGTGTTCTCTCATATCAAGTGGGTGGAGTGGATCGAGGAGAACATCGGTGTCAAGATACCGTTCCCCATCATCGCTGACCACGGCGACGTGGCCATGAGGCTGGGAATGATACACCCCGGAAAGGCCAGCAACACGGTGAGGGCCGTCTTCCTCATCGACCCCAAGGCCATCGTCCGCCTGATAATCTACTACCCGCAGGAGATAGGCCGCAGCGTCAACGAGGTTGTTCGTGCCTTGCAGGCCCTGCAGTTCTGCGACAAGAACGGTCTGGCCACCCCCGAGGGCTGGCCGAACAGCGAGCTCGTCGGCGACCGGGCCATCATACCCCCGCCGAAGGATTACAAGACCGCCATGGAGCGGAAGAAGAACGTTGGAAAGGGCAAGGACTGCTACGACTGGTGGTTCTGCACCAAGAAGCTCTGAGCCTCCAAACCTCTTCCCTAAAAACC
>JBFYNB010000115.1:0-3621 GCA_041304605.1 Methanomassiliicoccales archaeon | reverse complement strand
AGCGTTTCCTCGGCGGGGCGAGACCGTCGAGGACCATCACGCACCACGAGGCCGTCGGGGAGCTGGCGCGGTTCAGCGTTCCGACGGTCGAGGTGACCGGCGTCCGGGGCAAGACAGGCACGGTCCAGGTGCTCTCCCATCTTTTGAGGGGGGAGTACAGCAAGGTGCTCTCCCTGAGCAGCTCCGGCCTGCGGATGCTCGGGGATGAGGACGTCCTCGTGCAGGAGAAGGTCAGCATCACGCCGGCGACCCTGCTCAGGCTTTCGATGGAGCAACATGACCACGAGATCGGGGTGTTCGAGATCAGCCTGGGGGGCACCGGACTTGGGCGGGTGTCGGTGATAACCGGTCTGCAGGACGATTACCCGATAGCCGCGGGAACGAAGCGAGCCTTCCACGGCAAGGCCCTCATGGCCATGTCCGCCCGAGAGAGCCTGGTCATACCCAAAGGGGAGGAAGGGCTATGGGCCCCGCTGGCGGTGAACTGCCGAGAGATCATAACCTTCGGGCCAGGGGGGGACGTGGAGGCAGTGGTGCGGCCCGGAGAGCTTGGGGCAGCGGCGAACCTGACCGTGAGGAGCGGGGAAGGGGAAACTGAGGTCGCCCTATCCGGAGGATACCTGGCCTCGGCGTACGCTCTGCCGTTCTCCTGCGCTCTGGCATCGGTCAAGGCCCTGGGCCTGGACCCGCTGCGAGTGGCCGGAAGGCTGTCCGCATTTTCTGGAGCGCCGGGAAGGGGCGAGGTCCGCGCCGACGAACTGGGGGTCCTGGTACGGGAAAGGAACCCCGGGGTGGGCGCCGCCTCGCTGGAGTTCGTACTGGACGCCCTGGTGAGGGAGCATGACTGCTGCGACCTCGGATTGGTCCTCGACCCCGTCAACCGCAAGGTCTGCGAGAAGCTGGACCTGGGCCGGATCGCCGAAGTGCTGGATCGCCATCCGCAGGTCACCGGACGCTACATGCTGCCGAGCGGCAAGGACCTGGCCAGGGCGAACGGTTTCACGGTGATCAGGGGCGTGGAGGAGGTTCGTCCGCTGCACCCGACGGTGCTGTGGGCGACGAAAGAGGGTTACCTATGAGCGACGTGCTGCATCCCAGGCCGAACCCCATCGTGGCGGCCATGTACACCCTGCGGGACATGGACGCGGACGTGATAATCGTCCACGGCCCGGCCGGCTGCGGCTTCATGGTCTCCCGGCGCCTGGAGGACGCCGGCGTCCGGGTGGTCACCACCGGCATGAAGGAGAACGACCTCATATTCGGCTCGGAGGAGAAGCTGGTGAGGACGCTGCAGCAGGTGCAGGAGCGCTTCTCGCCCGGTTTGGTGGGAGTGGTCGGCACCTGCGCCTCCATGATCATAGGCGAGAACCTGGACCGGGCGGTGGAACGTTCGGGCATCGCGGCCAAGGTGCTCCCGGTGGACGTGCACGGTTGTTCGGGAGCGAACACCACCGGCGCGATACGCGCCCTGGAGGTCGCCTCGCAGAGAGGCGTCATAGCTCAGGGGGAGTTCTTCCGGCAGAGGGAGATGCTGACCCAGGCCACCCTGCTGGAGAGCAACCGGGGATTGACCAGCAAGGACCACCTGTCGCCGAACTACGGCACCACGAAGTACGCCGCCGCCCGCCGGATACGTGATGCTCTGGTCAAAGGCGGCAAGGTGCTGGTCGTTCTGAACGGAAAGAAGGAGCTGGCCTACGGACACGCCGACATGCTCAGGGCGGTGCGGGAATGCGCGGACGCCGTGGGCGGAGAGGTGCGATTCATAGCCAACCTCGACCCCGAGGTGGGCTTGCCGAGGATACGACGATACGCCTCGGACATCCGGCGGGACCTGACCGAGGCGAAGGTGGTCATCGACGAGATGACCGGAGGCCTGGACGAATACCCTGTGGCGGGGATCAGGGCGGGGGAGCTGGTCCAGAAGGTGGAGAGGGACCTGGTGGTGGCCTGCGGCATCGTGCACGCCATACCTGGCCTGGACCGGAGCTCGGTGCTGGTGTCCGACCAGCCCCGGGAGGTGGACAACTACCTGAGGGAAGGTTTCACCACCGTGGTGTCCGAACCGGACATCCACGCCCGGGTAATGGGAGCCTCGGGGATAGTCAGGATGGAACTGGCCGACACGCTCCGGCAGCTCGCGAGGGAGACGGTATGAGGCAGATCGCCATTTACGGAAAAGGGGGCATAGGCAAGTCCACCGTCTCCGCGAACGTGGTGGCCAGCATGGCCGAGGCCGGCCTTCGCGTGTGGTACGTCGGATGCGACCCCAAGGCCGACGGTTCGATGACCCTGATGGGAGGGAGGAAGATGGAGACCTTCCTGGACCGCATGAAGGACGGCGCCCCCGGGCAGTACGAGGTGGGCACCGGGTTCCGCGGGGCCAGGTGCATGGAGGTCGGCGGACCGCTCGCGGGAGTGGGCTGCGCCGGACGGGGCATCATCGTCGCCCTGCAGACGCTTCGCCGGGACTACTTCCAGGACCCTCCGGACGTGGTGCTGTACGACGTCCCGGGGGACGTGGTCTGCGGCGGATTCGCCACCCCGGTCCGGCAGGGGTTCGCTGACGAGGTGTACGTGGTCACGTCCGGCGAGTTCCTTTCGCTATACGCAGCAAACAACATCTGCCGGGGCATGAAGAACCTGGGGATCGGCGTCGGAGGATTGATCTGCAACTCCCGCGAGGTGCGGAACGAGAGGGAGGCGGTGGCGGCGGTGGCGGAGCGCCTGGGCATCAGGTCGATCGGGTTCGTTCCGCGCCATCAGGTGGTGCGGGACTGCGAGAACGCTGGAATGACCGTTGTGGAGGGCGCGCCCTCCTCGCCCATGGCCGACGAGTACCGCGGATTGGCGAGGTCCATGCTGGACAATGAGCGCCGGAACGTCCCCGAACCCCTGGACCCCTCCGAGCTGCGCGACATGCTCAAGGAGTTGACCGCGGAATGAGAAGGGTGGTGCTGGCCGGATCGGGGAGCGGGGTAGGAAAAACATCCATAGCCGCCGGACTGATGCTAAGGATGAAACGCAAGGTCCAGCCGTTCAAGGTCGGTCCGGACTTCATAGACCCCATGTTCCACGCCATGGCCGCCGGACGGCCGTCAAGGAACCTGGACTCCTTCATGATGGAGCCGGAGGTGATGAAGGAGCATTTCCGATGGGCCTGCGGCGACGCCGACCTCGCTCTGATCGAAGGCGTGCGCGGTCTGTACGACGGCCTCACCTCCACCGAGGATACCGGCAGCACGGCCGAGATCGCGAAGATGCTGGATGCCCCGGTGGTGCTGGTGATCAACGCCCGCAGTTTGGCGAAGAGCGCGGCGGCGGTCGCCCTGGGCTTCAAGCAGCTTGACCCCGAGGTTAGGGTGGCCGGGGTGATCCTGAACAACGTGAGCGGCGAGCGTCATCGCCGTAAGGCCACCGAGGCGGTGGAGCAGCTGGCGAAGCTTCCTGTGCTGGGTGCCGTGGAGCGCGGCCGTTCGTTGCCGGAGAGGCATCTGGGGCTGGTGACCGTGGAGGAGCAGGGCGACCTCGAACGGACGAAGGAGGACCTGAAGGCCCTGGTGGAGGACGTGGACCTGGAGATGCTATTGGAGATAAGCGAGACCGCGCCGGAGATGGACG
>JBFYNB010000114.1:0-3640 GCA_041304605.1 Methanomassiliicoccales archaeon | reverse complement strand
TCATGAACAAGTTCTGGCGCTGCACCGGAAGGCTGATAGCTGACGCCTGGTGGGCGGTCAAGATCGAGATCAAGCCCAAGCAGGAGACGCTGAACGCCGTCTCCAAATCGCTGCTGGGCGAGGAGAAGCTCGACGTGGACATGAAGATGAAGGTGGGGGAGGACTACGATCCCCGGGCCATCGACAAGGAATGGACGAACAACCGGGACAAGGTGTTGGCGTACTGCACGCGCGACGCCGAGCTGGCGCTCAAGATACTCGGCAAGGTCGGGCGCATCCGGAAAGGGATGGACCTGGCGGCGGTGTCGCGCATGCCGGTGGACGACGTTCTGAACTCCGGTTCCTCGCAGCTCATCGACGCCATCATGATCCGCGCCGCCGACCGCCACGTGCCGCAGGTTGCCGTACCGCTCACCGGCAATTACGACGACGATGAGGAGAACGCCATCGAGGGCGGCTACGTCCACGAGATATCGCCGGGCGTCTATCACTGGGTCTGCGTCCTGGACTTCAAGTCCATGTACCCCAGCCTGATCATATCCAGGAACATCTGCTTCACCACCCGCGATGACCGGGGGACCATCGTCTCCCCGCTGGGCGTGCACTTCCTGAGCAAGGAGCAGCAGCCGGGTATACTTCCCTCCATCCTGGCCGACCTGATGCGCCGAAGGGATGAGACCAAGCTACTGGCCAAGAAGGCCAAGGACCCCGAGGAGGCGCACTATTACGACGGGTTGCAGGGGGCCATCAAGATCCTCATGAACTCCTTCTATGGGGTGTTCGCGTCCTCCTTCTACCGCTTCACCGACCGTTCGATCGGGGGCAGCATAACCGCCTTCGCCAGGGAGACCACCAAAGGCATCATCAAGTCCCTGAGCGACGAGGGGGTGAACGTCATCTACTCCGACACCGACTCCATATTCGTCCAGTCCCCCCACGATAATCTGGAAGGTTCCCTGAGCTTCGGAAAGGAGCTGGCCGCCCGCTTCTCCAAGGAGGGCGGTTCCCTGGAGTTCGAGAAGATCATGGAGCCGCTCTTCTCGCATGGCAAGAAGAAGCGCTACGTCGGCCGCATGGTCTGGCCGAAGGAGGAGCTGGTCATCCGCGGCTACGAGGTGCGCCGGACGGACTCCTTCGACCTGCAGTCCGAATCACTGATGACCATGTTCGAGTTCATCATGGACGGGAAGACGGATGAAGCGGTCAAGGTCGCCCGCTCCTACGTGCAGGACACCCTGGCCGGCAAGGTCCCGCTGGAGAAGCTTGTCATCTCCAAGGGCTGCCGCAACTTCAAGGAATACGCCAACCCCGACGCCCAGGCCACGGTGCAGACGGCCAAGAAGCTCATGGAGATGGGATACGAGTTCGTTCCCGGAATGAAGGTGTCGTGGATAGTCACCAACTTCCGGAAGAAGCCGCAGGAGATACAGCCCTACATCTCCGGTCAGGAGTTCACCTACACCCCCGACTATCGTTATTACGCGGAACGCTTGGCTCAGACGCTATCCCGCGCCACTGAGGTGTTCGGCTGGGGGGAGAAGGACCTCCTGAACGGGAACCAGCAGGCCAACCTCTTCGATTACGGTCCGGAGGAGGACAGGCCGAAGATCAAGCTGGAGCAGGTCAGGAAGACCGACAAGAAGCTCACCCTGGACGATTATTTCTAACCGCGGTCACGAAATCGTTTAAATAAGGCTACATTATCAGTGGGCATCGTAGCGAGACAAGTCTCGCCGGATATGTACCCCGCAAGGGGCGAATCCCGAAGCGCCGCCAACGGCGGCACTGGTGATACAAATGGTAGAAAAGAAAGTCGACGACAACGAGGAAGGGCCCAGGCCAGTGAACGGAAAGAGCATGTACTCTTACATCTCCGACGCCTGGGACCGGCCTGATGCTTCTTACGTAAAGGACCTCATGTGGGAGAGGCTCATCATCTGGAGGCGGGAGCCCAACTTCATCCGCCTCGAGAGACCCACCCGTCTGGACCGCGCCCGCGCTCTGGGCTACAAGGCCAAGCAGGGCATCATCGTCGTCCGCGGCCACGTCCGCCGGGGCGGCCTGCAGAAGCGCATGGGCTACAAGGGACGCCGCGCCAAGAGAGAGGGTATGAAGAAGATCACCATGGGCAAGAGCCTGAAGCGGATCGCCGAGGAAAGGGCCGCCAAGCGCTACCCCAACCTCGAGGTGCTCAACTCCTACTGGGTCGGCGAGGACGGAAAGAAGATGTGGTTCGAGATCATCCTGGTGGACAAGCACCACCCCTCGATCAAGGCGGACAAGAACCTGAACTGGCTGTGCAACAACGCCAACAAGAACCGTGTGTTCCGCGGCAAGACCTCCGCCGGGCGCAAGGGTCGCGGCCTGCACTGGAAGGGCAAGGGTGCGGAGAAGGCGCGCCCGTCCGTGAAAGCTCACGACAGGCAGATAAAGTAGGCGAAACGCCTACCCTTTTATCTCTTTCAAACGCCTTTCCACTTCTTCATTTCCCATCCCGATTAGAGGATGGTATATCGGAACATCGGCGTTCAACGTCTTGTTTTCCTGAAGCTCGTCCAGGGACCAGCCGACCACCAGCCCGAAGGCCTTGTTGGCCTTAACGGCCTTGACCGCCGGACCGTGCACCTTGCGGGGCTCGGGGTCCCAGCGCTCCAGGATGCGCATGGCGTCCTCGTCCTCTACCACGAACAAGGCGCGACAGCCCCTCTTCATCATCATCCAGGCGGCCAGGGCGTCCCTCTCGTTGCCGATCAGCGCCACCACCTTCCCCTGGCTGCCCATAGGCAGGCCGCCAGGACCGTCCAGGTACTCGCTGAAGACGTACGCCCGGCGGTCGCGCACCTCTACGTAGACGATGAGATCGGGATGGTGCAGGTCCACTCGAACTCCCCGGTGCCTATGCGCCTCGTAGATCTCTTCGCCCGCTTGCGCCGCAAGCTGCATGCTGGTGTACTGATGCACACCGTTCCGGCGCGCCTCCACCCGGAACGTGGAACCGTCCTTCATCAGCGGGGTGGCGACCTGGAGCGCCAGGCGCCGGATGTCCTTGACCTCGGAGGTGCACTCCTGGACGTGGCTCAGGGAAGATATCCCAAAGACGCGCCTGAGCACCTGGGCGGCCTCTTCCGGGCGGTCCGTGGTGACGAAAAGGCGGCCGTACTGGCTTTCCACGAAAGCCTCCAGCCTCTCCCGGGCCAGGGCGGCCATCATGTTGTAGGTGAGCACCTTCTCGAAGTAACGGCGCACCCCTGGGCTCTTCAGACCCATCTCCGCGTACCTGACCAGCAGCAGGCCCATGTCCCTTTCATGTAGCCCGGGGTTATAAACCATTCTCCCGCTAGCATTATGTCCTCGTCAGGCCATCGCCGCACGATGGAACCGCTGGTGCTACTGCTCATCGCCCTCCTTTGCATGAGCGCCGGCGCTATCGGGGCGCTGATGGGCATCGGCGGCGGACTGATCATAATCCCGCTGCTGACCTTGGGTTTCGGAGTGCCCATGCAGGAGGCCATCGGCGCCAGTCTCATTGGCGTGATAGCTACGTCCACCGGCGCCGCTTCCAAGTACGTGAAGCAGGGCCTGACCAATGTACGTCTGGCGTTGTTCCTGGAGATGTCCACCACCGTCGGTTCGATCATCG
>JBFYNB010000113.1:0-3672 GCA_041304605.1 Methanomassiliicoccales archaeon | reverse complement strand
CGGTGACGCCCACCTCTCCCTTGAGCTCCTTGTAGAGGTCCACGTCCCTGAGTATCAGGTCCGACTTGGTGAGCACGCTGACCGAAAGCCCGTGCGGTACGATCTCCATGAGGCACCTTCTGGTAATCAGCAGATGCCTCTCCGCCTCCTGGTAAGGATCGGTCACCGTGCCGAGGCCTATCATTCCTTTCTTGCCTCTGATCTCCTTGGCCAGGACCTGCGGGATGTCGGTTCTGGCCAGTACCTTCGTCCATTCCGTCCTAGGCCTTTTCGTGACGTACGGTGCGTAGCAATACAGGCAGTCGTGCTGGCATCCCACGTAAGGATTGAGCGCATAATCCAATCCGGGGAGGCGGGACGGCGGCAGCGCCACCTTGGTTCTTGTCTCGCCTATTCTCGGCGCTTTGGGCACCGGCCGGCCGTCGTCCATCATCAGGAACAGGTCAAGGTTCGACATAGTCGTCGATCCTCCTCTGGACCTTCAGGTCCTTCAATATGGCGCTGTGGTTCGTCCAGGTGCTTATCGGGATGTCCATACGGGTCTGGACGTGCGCCAGCGCCTGGTCCAGAGTGTTGAACTTACGCGGCCGCTGCGTCAAGGCCATCCGCACGTTCTCCCGGACGTTCCACACTCCGACCGGAAGCAGATATCCGGGATGAGCCTCCCGGAATATGACCGCTCCGGACTGCCGGCGTTCCCTCTGCAGCAATTCGTTTACGGCCAAACGGGCTGCGTAGTAGCAGCCGCCGATCTCCGCGTACTCCCTGCGCCCGTCGTAGAACTCGTGCGAGGAGATGATCTCCACCTGCAGCCCGGCCGGGTTCCAGACGGTGTTGGGATACCAGGCCTCGATGAGCTCGTACCTCCAGGAGGTCGGCGTGAGCATGACGCTCCAGCGATTGTCCAGTTGGTCCCAGTCGTAGACGCGGAACTCGTTGATGAGCGGGAACGTCTTGGTGGTCTTCAGCAGGTCCTTGCCCAGAAGGTCGTCCACGGCGGTTATGCTCCAGCGGGTCGGCACCAGGCGGCGGTTCTGTTCGATCCCGAAGGCGCCTATGCTGAACGCCTTCTGGATGCGGGAGATGAGGACCTCGTTCTTGTAAAGCCCCTTGACCGCCTCGGCGGCCTTGAGGTCCGTGTCGTAGTACGCCTTCTCCACCCTATGATCGTACTTGGGGTTGGTTATGCTAAGCTTCTCCAGCTTGGCCGAAGGTCCGAAGGGTTGGATGTTGTCGTCCAGGACGATACGGCCGGAAGGCTTCTTGGAGAACCTGGCCTCCACGTCCACGGAGTTGACGGATAATGCCAGCTCTCTCGTGAAATCGACGATGCGCCCGGCGTTCATGAAGTTCTTGACGTCCACCAAATGCTTCCCCCGGACCAATCGGAAGCGGAAGTCCACGATCTCCTCCATGGACTTTCCCATCCACTGCTCCGGGGTGTCCATGATCAGCGTGTCCCCTAGATCAGGGGGCACCAGGGGGCCGATGTCCACCTTCGGATAGCCGTACCGGCCGACGAAAACGCCAGGAGGCGAGCTTCCGTGAAGGTCCTGCGCGTCGATGAGACGCTTGGTCTTCGTGTATGAGTAGAACTTGACCATCAGGGGGCAGCGGTCCTTGCCGCAGAGGTTCTTGGACCCCTTGCAGATGTGGCACAAGCTGGAGCTGTTCTTATTGGCGGAGGTGAAAGTCTGGTCCTCCAACGGCAACGGAGCGAAACCCTGCATTATCGGCCTTTCAACCGAACTCAGCGTATTTGACCGTTTTCCAGAGACCTTTAAAAGTGAGGCTGTGACATTATGGCGTTCAGCATTTTGCGCAAGGTCATCCAGTCGGACGTGATGCCGTTCTGGACTCCCGGGACCTCCGCCGTTACGTATTCCTCGCCTTCAAAACGCAAGGCCATGATGGTCCATCTCTCCGGTCCTCCGAGGCGCGGCGCGGAGATCAGGGACGCCCCGTAGCCGTTCGGGAAGCGGTACATCAACTGTTCCCTACCTCCCTGCATTCCGAGGCAGGACCTGCAGTAGCCCATGTCAACGCGGAACCGTTTGAGGTCCTCGTCCATGGACCAGTGATATAATGGTCATCAGAAATAGCTTCTCCGGGCGCAGAGGGCTATTATTTTATACCGTGTAGGCATTCTCGGAGGTGTCAGCATACTGTTTTTGGGGACGCTGAACCCAATAATGTTATATAGAAGCGATAAAATACCGACCGTAAGGAGGCTCATTATGGCTTACGGAATGGGACAAGGTAATCAGCCTATCATAGTTCTTCGCGAAGGTACTGATAGATCTAGGAATAAGGAAGCACAGTTCAACAATATCGCCGCCGCCCGTGCGGTCGCTGACTCGGTCAAGTCGACCCTGGGCCCGAAGGGAATGGACAAGATGTTGGTCGATTCCATGGGCGATGTCGTCATCACCAACGACGGTGTGACGATCCTGAAGGAGATTGACGTCCAGCACCCGGCTGCCAAGATGGTCGTGGAGATAGCCAAGACCCAGGACACCGAGTGCGGGGACGGCACCACCTCCTCCGTCGTCATCGCCGGCGAGCTGCTGAAGAAGGCCGAGGCCTTGGTCGAGCAGAACATCCACCCGACCATCATCGCCAACGGCTACAAGATGGCCGCTGCTGAGGCGATCAAGATACTGGACAACATAGCTGTGTCCGTCACCCCCGACGACACGGAGATGCTTAAGAGGGTCTCCATGACCGCCATGACCGGCAAGAGCGTCGGCGGCCAGGGTGAGTTCCTTTCCGAAATAGCCGTGAAGGCCGTGAGGTCTATCGCGGAGAAGTCCGGCAAGGGCTACACCGTGGACGTGGAGAACATCAAGGTCGAGAAGAGGACCGGCGGCTCCATAGCCGAGACCGAGATCATCGAGGGCGTCGTCATCGACAAGGAGCGCGTGCACCCCCGCATGGCCACCCAGGTCAAGAAGGCCAAGATCGCCCTGCTCAGCGTGCCGATGGAGGTCAAGAAGACCGAGGTCGACGCAAAGATCCAGATCCGCGACCCCTCTCAGATGCAGATGTTCCTCGACGAGGAAGAGGCCGTCCTGAAGAAGATGGTCGACCAAGTTGCCGCCTCTGGCGCCAACGTGGTGTTCTGCCAGAAGGGCATAGACGACCTGGTACAGCACTTCCTGGCCAAGGCCGGCATATTCGCCGCCCGCAGGCTCAAGGAGTCCGACATGGAGAAGATCGCCAAGGCCACCGGTGGGGTCATCGTCGGCAAGATCGACAACCTCACCAAGAACGACCTGGGTCTGTCCGATGTCGTCGAGCAGAAGAAGGTCGGCGATAACGACATGATATTCATCACCGGCTGCAAGAACCCCAAGGCCATCAGCGTCATCGTGCGCGGCGGAACCGAGCACGTGGTCGATGAGGTCGAGAGGTCCCTGCACGACGCCCTGCGCGTGGTCGGAGTTGCGCTCGAGGACGGAAAGATCGTGCCCGGCGCAGGAGCCCCCGAAGTGGAGCTCTCCCTAAGGCTGGCCAACTTCGCCTCCACCGTCGGCGGCCGCGAGCAGCTGGCCATCGAGGCCTTCGCCTCCGCCATGGAGATCATCCCCTGGGCCCTGGCCGAGAACGCCGGACTGGACGCCATCGACATGGTCATCCAGCTGAAGTCCGCCCACGAGAAGAAGGGAGCGA
>JBFYNB010000112.1:0-3792 GCA_041304605.1 Methanomassiliicoccales archaeon | reverse complement strand
ACCGCGAGGCGTTCGACCGCCTTTCGGACAAGGTCCGGCTGCACGCTTCCGCTTGTTCAGTTGCCGCTATCCACGATCCTCGGGAGGGGGCGCTGCTCTCCATACTCCTGGAGCAGGAGAAGGAGCTGGAACGCTTGCGCAAGAAGGCCTGATCGAATGCGCGGATGGATCCTGGACTGCTACGCGGACGAGGTCAACAACGAGATGGTGACCTGGATAAAGACGTCCACGGGAATGGAGCGCATCGCCGATCACGAGTACCGCCCGTGCTTTTACGTGAAACCTTCCGCGGAGCGCCGGCAGGACCTGCTCCTCGGCCTTAAGGAGGCGGGAGTGGAGCACCGCTGGGAGAAGCACCGGACGTGGCTGACGGGACCTATGGAGGAAGTGCTGAAGGTTACCCCACGCGGATACCGCAACCTGATGCCTTTGGCCAAGACCATAGACAAGTGGGGATGGCACCGCGACCACACGCTTTTCAATGTCGATACGCGCATGGACACCCGCTACTTCCTGCACCGCAAGGTCTTTCCGATGGGGCTTATGGACGTGGATCGCTGGAAGAACCTTGACACCCCGTTCCGACTGGACTATCCGATGCCTGAGCTTCGCACCTGCGAACTTACTTTAGAAACGTCAGCCCGCCGGGGAATGCCGACCATGGAGGACCGCCTGAAACGGGCCACTCTCGACGATATCGTCATGGAAGGCAAGGAGGCGGACATCCTGGAGCTGTTGCAGCATGCTCTGCGAGAAAAGGACCCGGATGTTCTCATTACGGACGGCGGCGATAGCTTCCATCTGCCGTTCCTGGAGAAGTGCGCTGAACGTAACGAGATGGAGCTGGAGCTGGGACGGGAAGGAGGAAAGCGCCGCGGGAAGGGCAAGAGCTACTTCACTTACGGACGGATACTTTACAAACCGCCGGCGTACAAACTGCGCGGGCGTATCCATCTGGACAAAGGATCATCGTTCATCTTTCAAGAAGGGAAGATGGCCGGACTGATCGACCTCTGCCGCCTTTCCCGCATATCATTGCAGGACATGGCCCGCATGTCCCCGGGGAGCGCCATCAGCGCCATGCAGGTGAACGAGGCCAGCAAGATGGGCTCGCTGGTGATGTGGAAGAAGAATCTGCCGGAGGATTTCAAGACCGCAGCAGAGCTGGTGGCCTGCGACCGCGGGGGCCTGATATACGAACCGAAGGTCGGCCTGCACGAGCACATCCAGGAGGTCGACTTCACCTCGCTCTACCCGAGCATCATGGTCCGCCACAACATATCCCCGGAGACGCTCAACTGCGATTGCTGCCAGGACAGCGGTGAACCCGTGCCTGGGCTAGGTTACTGGACCTGCTCCAAGCGCAATGGATTGCTTGGTCGTGTTCTAGAGCCGATCGTGCGCCGACGTATATCCCTCAAGCGGCTGAAGAACGAGGGCGGGCGCCGGAGCGCCATATACGACCAGCAGGCCAAGGTGCTCAAGTGGGTGCTGGTGACCTGCTTCGGCTATACCGGCTACCGCAACGCCCGCTTCGGACGGATAGAATGTCACGAGTCGATCACCGCCCACGGTCGGGAGATATTGCTCAAATCGGCGGAGGTGGCCGAGCGTCGCGGGTTCCGCGTGCTGCATGGCATCGTGGACTCGTTATGGCTGGATGGGGATGGGGACATCGAGGCCTACTGCCGGGAGATAGGGCAGCGCATGGGCATACCGCTGGTCTGGGACGGGGAGTACAAATGGATCGTCTTCCTGCCGAACCTGACCAATGGGGCGGGCGCTTTGAACCGTTACTATGGCGCTTTCCAGGACGGGGAGCTGAAGGTGCGCGGTATCGCTCTACGCAGAAGGGATACTTGTACGCTGGCCAGGGAGCTGCAGCAGGGCATGCTTGATAGATTGGTCCTGGGAGAGGATGCTGATGGGTTCCGTCATCGCATACCGGAGGCATTGGACGTTCTGGATACGTTCGTGCGGAACCTGCGGGACATGGAGACCCCGCTGGAGAAGCTGGTGCTTTCGAAGCGCATAACCAGGGAGCTGAACGAGTACCGGCAGAAGAACGATCAGTTCCGCGCATTGTGCCAGCTGGAGGACCAGGGCTTCCGCACGCCGCCTGGAGAGGCCGTCGAGTTCATCATGATCAAGGGCAAGGAGGTCAAGGTGGCGCAGTTTCTGGAAGGGGATGAGGAGTACGACGTAGAGCGGTACGAGGAGCTTTTGTTCCGTGCGGCTGGGGAGCTTTTATCGCCCTTCGAGCTCGGCCAGGACCGTCTGCGGGATTTCTATCGCAGGAAGGGGGCGAAGTAGTAAAGTAAGATCGGCATCAGCAGGCAGCCGGTCAGGTGCACGCGGCTCACGCCGACCTTTCCGGGGACCATGCCGAGAATGGTCGATAATATCAACAGTACTAGACCGCCGGGGCCGGCCAGTACGAACGAGAGGATGACCATTCCGATCAGGGCGCCCTGGTTCAATTTTGTAAGGTCCCGTCCCTGCGCCTTGAGCAGAAGTTTGCGACCGAGCCGCATCGTAAGGGCGTAAGACACCAGGGACGTGAATAGGATGCAGAGGAGCAGGGACGGCATATCCGTGACGGAGAGAGATGGCATGGCCTCCTGCATCGCCAGCAACGTTCCGCTCCTTCCCTTGCCGATGAGCAATAACGTTCCTAACCCGAGCACCGCCGCTCCCGTTCCAACGGCTGACACGGTCGATATGAACTCCTCCGGTCCTCCACGGGTGCGGGGCAACATGGTCGAGAGTACCGCTCCGGCCGTGGCAGTTACTCCGGGCAGCCACCCTACCAGCCCTCCCATGAACGAACCCTTTAGAGCGCCAGTCACAGATGGCGACGTATCGGCTTCGCCTTCCTGATCGGGCATGCGGCCTCTCGAGGAGCCGATGAGCAGAGGAAGTCCGAACAACCCGGTGAAAAGCGGCATCAGCATGTTCCCCTCCATTCCATTCCAGATATTCACACCTGGGACCAGCCCATCCATGGCCATTACGCCCAGGACGCCTGAGCAAAGGAACAGTAGTACAGACCAGCCGACGATCGGAAGACGGTCCTTGCGGACGATCCATCTGCCTATCAGGGTTCGATCTCCTGTTTCCAGCCCGTGACCGCGTATGCGGAAGGTCTGCAATGGCGTCCGGACGTACCACCTTCCATGATGACGAAGGACGGAACCGATGACCCTGGCCGCATCACCGTGCACCGGTATGTGTCGCTTCAGCGATATCATCTCGGCCGGCGTGGAACGGCCGTCCCTCATGTCCAGCTCAGCCTTGGGATCGGCCTTCCCGCTCTCCGCCCAGAACAGCAGGAAAGGGACGGCCAGCAGCAGCCAGGGAATCGCCGGAACCACGAAATTAAGGGCGTTCGTGGTCTGAACGTGAACGAACGGCAACGGAAGCAGCACGATCGCTCCGGCCATGGCGCCGACCAGGCTGCCCTGGGCCGCCGCCTGCAGAGCGTTCATTCCCTTTCCCTCGAGAAGTAGACGATGCGAGGGCAGAACGGACAAGCATTCCGTTTCATCAGGCACGCCCATGATCAGTGACGGGATGTAGTCCAGGAAAGAATGGCAAATCGCTGCTGACAGTATAGTACAGGCCAACAACAGAGCGGGCGGGAGCGAGCAACCTACCGATCGGCAGATGCCGTCCAGGAACGGTGACAACGACGGAACGCTCATTATCAGCAGCACCGCCAAAGTGTTCACGTGTATGCCCGGGGCAAGTCCTGACAATACCCCAAGACCCATGCCGAACAGGGTGAAATAG
>JBFYNB010000111.1:0-3872 GCA_041304605.1 Methanomassiliicoccales archaeon | reverse complement strand
GTTTCCGGTAATTGCCTCGGCAATAACTCCCCATCCCTGAGTATGGAAATGTCAATGGAATCGATCATGGGCACCCCGGCCATCACCGCTCCCGTGGAGACAATGGTCTCGGCCTGAGCGTTGACGATCGCCGCCGGGAGGTGGCCGTTCTTCTTGAGGTCCATGATGGTGTAAGAACCGACCGTGGAACCCTTACCGCATGGGAATACTAGGATGCGGTTCTCGATGTTCTCCCCTTCCCGACCGGAGGCCACGGTAAGCTCCCCGGTCATGGGGTCCACGCCGCCCAGGAAACTGAACGGTTCGTTCAGTACCAGCAGCCGCCCGATCGCCTTCCCTTTGCATATCTCACGTCCCTTTAGCTTCACAGTATCAACTCCATTAGTTCGCGCCGGGAGCCGCAGAAAACCTTCTGCGAGCAGAGCCCGGGAAGATAGGCGCAGGCCTTGGCCGAATCGCTGGCCGTGACCTTGTGCGTCCCTTCTATGGGCGCCACGACCATGCAGGTGTCGCACAGCACCTTGCCGAATCGCTCCAGCACCGCCCTCTCCTTGGGGCAGCGAAGCCAGACGCCTTTCGATGTGCAGAACCACACCTCCGTGTCACCCTTCTTCTTCTTTCCGTCCAGGTATTCCGCCAGCTCCTTCATCTCCCTTTCCGAGAGATGCGGGCACCCTATGGCGATGAGGTCCGGTTTTGTCCCGGTGCGCAGCCGCCTGACGGTGTCCTCGATGTCCTGCCGGGTGATCTTGACCACCGGCAGCCCTTCCAGCGTCTCAGGCTGGTCCGGTGTGACCCTCTCGACCATGAACATGGCCACGGAACCGGCGGCGGCCATGGCGGCGGCCAACGACTTGAGGCCGTTGACATCGCTGCCGAGCCCGCGGAAGAACGGAACGCACGCTCCGAGCTTCCTACCCACGGCGTGGCCGACCAGGGACCACTCGTCCTTGGTGATGCCCTCCTCGACCTCGATGACGTGGGTGGCCCTGCGGTTCTGGTCCAAATGCAGGCCGTAGTTCGGCGTCCGTCCGGTGATGGCCGCGGCTAGGGCCCCCGGACCTCCTTCTCGGTTCGTCCTAGCGCCAAGCACGGAGTTGGCGAACGATAGCGCCGAAGACTCTGCCCAGGCAATGTGATCGCCCACCTTCGGCCGATTCGTCAGCAGATAGGGGGTGCAGGTACAACTGACCTCCACGCCCATCTTCTCGTAGAGAGATATGATGTACAGTTGCCTTTTAGCGAAATGTTCGTCCACCCCCATCTCCTTCCAGCGCTCCCCGTCCATGCCCATGGGGTTCAGGGTCGTCGGTACCGTGACCTTTCCGTCGGCGGCCATCTCCTCCAGGAAATCTATACCGCCCTCGCCGATGGTCTTGTAGGAAACCCCGGAAAGGTGAGCGGAGGTTATGGGGATGAGACGATCGGCCCCGTATATCGCGCCCAAGGCCACCAAAAGCTCCATGGCCTTGCGCTTGGCCTTGCCTTCCTTGCCGGCCAGCATGGCCTGCTCTTCCGGAGTCAGATGCATGTCCGGGGGTACATGATCGAAAGATAAGAATGTGTTGGAATTGAGGGTTAAGGCGGGCCTGTGGGGATTCGAACCCCAGTTCGAAGCTCCGGAGGCTTCAGTGATATCCAAGCTACACTACAGGCCCGCGGTCATTGGAATGCCATGACCTATCACCCGCCCTCGCGGGAAGGGAAGATCGAGACGCGCTCACTTCTTCTTGAACTCGGTGTATCCGCACTTGCCGCAGGAGGTCCGGTCCTTGTGCTCGCCCATGAACACGCCGGGCCCGCACTTGGGGCAGCTCTTCTTCAACCGTTCCAGCTTCTCCCCCTTGGCCTGGTAGTAGTCCTTCTTTGCCGACGGGGTTTCCTTCTTTACCTCTTTCTTCTTAGGAGCAGCCATGGTTCACACCTCACTTCTTCTTGCCCGCTTTCTTAGGCTCGGCGAGCCCGTTCCTGGCCTGGATGTAGTTCTTCTCGAACTTCTTGGCCGATTCGGCGCTGCTGTACACCTTGGCGTACCCGGTGCTGACGCCCATTCCGAACTCGGTCTCCATGTGGTCGATGACGACCTTGTCCTTGCTGACCGCCAGGACCTCCGCCAGCTTCGTCTTCACGTCGGCCCTCTTGGGGGAACCCTCTCCGCTGTGGTCTGCCTTGAAGTTTACCTCAGTGCGGTCCATCAGGGCGTTGGGCTTCTTGCTCTCGATCTCGATCTTCACTTCAATACCTCCATTGAGCGTATCAGTCTTTGCGCCGCCTGGTTTACTTTGGCGTCAGTGTGCACCAACACCACTCCCTTTCCCGGGAGCCCGTAGACGAGGCAGGACCCTGCCGGGGCTATGGCGGCGCACACCAGCGCGGCCAGGTCCTCCTCTCCTATCACCCGTACCTTGGTCTTTCCCAGGGACTCCAGGCCGTCCTTCATGGCCTTGACCAGTCCAGGGGTTATGGACCCAGGGGGGTTCTCCACGTTCGTCTCCGGCACCGGAAGGAGATCGGCGGGATGTTCCCCCGCCTCCAGCTCCTTCCTTTCGTTGCGCCGGTCGTAAACGGTCAAATGGGGGATGACACCCTTGTTTATAAGGGTGCTGGAGACCACGTCCCCCACGGCGATAAGCCTGTCGCATCCGGAGAGCGCCTCAAGGACGTCCTCGCCCTTGAACAGACTCCCGAATGGCATGCCCAGTTCGCCCCTCATGCTGTCCGGCATGTTCCACCCTTTGGGCGGAACCTCCAGATCAGCGCACTTTGAGGGCGAACTTACCGTTCTTGTCAATGTTCATCCTCTTTGCGATCTCGGACTTGGTGTGGTCGATGATGACCACGTAGCCCTGCCAGTCCTTGGAGGTATCTCCGCCGCAGAGCGGACACTTCTCCTCCTCGGTTATGGCGAAGCAGACCTTGCAGGCCCTGACCACTCCCTTCATTTCTCCTGGCCTCCTTTCTTGGCCCGGTCTTCCGCGAGCCACTCCTTCTTTCCAAGGCCGGGCTGCCTCATGGTCAGGCCGATCTTGCTCTCGCGGGGGTTGCGCTCGTTGAAGGAAAGGGTTACTATCCTGGTCCTGACCAGGTCGCCGATCTTGACCTCGCGCTTGGTGTCCTTGCCGATGAGCCTCTGGTTCTGCTCATCCGCGTCCATGCGGTCGTCCATGACCTGGCTGACGTGTAAAAGACCGTCCAGTGGTCCGAAGCGCACGAAGGCCCCGAACTTCAATACCTCACACACGTGGCCTTCCACGACCTCGTTGACCATTGGCTTGAACACCAGGGAATCGAACCTGACCGATTGGTAGACCGCCCCGTCGCCGTGCACGATGCGGCCATCGCCGACAGGCTCGATGTTCTTGATCATGACGGTGAGCGAGTCGTCCCCCTCGATCTTACCTTCGTAAGACTCGCGGGCAAGCTGATTGACCACCTCGTCCACGTCATCGCCCAATCTGTTGGGTGGGATGCGGACTACCTTTTCCCTTTGGGTCAACATGTACATGAGGAATCCTCTTAACTAACTTGGCATGATAAATCTGTTATTTAAAGATTGACTATCGAGCATATAAGCGTTCGGGATGCTGGATAAAAAAAAGAAAAGAAAGAAAGGGGTTTGTTTACGCTACGAACATGGTGGCGAAAACCAGGGTGATGGTCGACAGCAGCTTCACCAGCACGTGCAGGGAGGGACCAGCGGTGTCCTTGAACGGATCTCCGACGGTATCTCCGACCACTCCGGCCGCGTGTTGCGGGGTTCCCTTCAGACCCTTGGCCTCGATGTACTTCTTGGCGTTGTCCCATGCCCCCCCACCGTTGTTGAAGAAGAGGGCCATGAGCACACCGGCGATGGTAGCTACCATCAGGAAATC
>JBFYNB010000110.1:0-3895 GCA_041304605.1 Methanomassiliicoccales archaeon | reverse complement strand
AAAACACGTCTGGCTATATCAATTTTTTGACGGTAAAAAAGTGCTCCCGCCGGGATTCGAACCCGGGTCTTCGCCTACCTTCCACCGCATTGCAGCGATGTCGAAAGGGCGGAATGATTGGCCGGACTACACTACGGGAGCGTGGGTTGGCGCTTGATATTTGACTAATTACTTAAACATTGGCGAGGGCAGGACTTGGCCAACCAAGCCACCGAAAGCACGCATCCTCCAATGATAGACCACATTGGCTGCGATCATCGAACCGCTCAAGATAGGATTTAATTATCACAATATCGCTTTCCCGACCTCGTGGCCGCGAAGAAGAGTAACAGTTCCTGTTCCAAGTGCGGAAAGCCTTTCTTTGGCTTGAAGATCATCAAGGCGTTCGCCGCCATATACGCGATCTATCTTTTCGCCACGTTCTTCTTCAACCTGCTGGTCTCCGGCGACGATTGGATGCGCGATAAGCTCTCCTTCCTGGAACCGATCATGCCCTTCGGCCTGGAGTACATCGCGATCTCGTTCGTCCTTCTGATAATCGGTTTGCCGATCATCATGGCTGGCATACTCCCGGCCATGGAGAAGAAGTACAAGAGTGCGGGCGTACTGGCATGCAAGGAATGCCAGGCTATCATCGTCAGAGAGCGGGCCGACGCGGCCGAGATGGCCAGGGCCAAGCAGGAAGCGCAGGCATACGCTTACCAGGCCAAGCTCGAGGGCTTGGAGAACGGCGATCCCTGGCTCGGCAAGCTCATAAGGTCCTGGAAGCAGGACAACCCGAACAAGCTGCCCGAGGAATCCATGGTCGACGAGCTGGTCATGGCCCGCAACATGGAGAAGGCGGGAAATTTCGAGAAGGCCGCGATCATCCTAGAAAAGTACCGCTTCTGGGAAGAGGCCGGGCGCATGCGCCGCCTGGACGACCAACAGGTCATAAAGCACATCACCGTGGACATGAACGCGTTGATCAACCAGGTGGGGACGAAAGGTCTAGCTATCCCGTACAAGTGCTCCTCCTGCGGCGCCAGCATCACCATCGACAAGGACTCCAAGCAGGAAGGCCTGAAGTTCTGCTCCTACTGCGGCACGGCCTACAACGTCGACGATATGACCAAGATAATCCAGCACGCCCTGGAGTGAACTAGCGCCGTCGTTCCAGCTACGCCACCGTCTAGACCCTGTTACACCAATGTTATATAGAGGGACGGGTTTAAAGGAAACTTACCATTGGAGGCTTCCATTGAGCAACGAACCTTACACCCAGGGGGACCAAGGCGGTGAGAGCGAGGAGATACTTCGCCTTCCGTACCCGAACAAGAAGGAGGGCGAGATGTTCGGGATAGCGGACCAGCTGCTGGGCGCATCCCGCATCAAGATAATGTGCGCCGATGGAAAGTCCCGCATGGGCCGCATACCCGGGAAGATCAAGAAGAGGATGTGGATCCGCGAAGGCGATCTCGTGATCGTACGTCCTTGGGACTTCCAGGACGACAAGTGCGACGTCCATTACCGTTACACCAAAACTCAAGCGAGCCATCTGAGCCGCAAGAAGGTTCTGCCGAAGAACTTGGACATATTCTGAGGAAGAGATGCCGACCGAGGACAAGCACATCCTCAAGCTGGACCGCCAGGTGGACAAGCTCCGCCTCACCCGCTCCTTCGAAAGTTCATCCGAAGGCCGCAAGGTCATGGAGGAGGTCTTCGACAACCTCACCCTCGGCGTGATCTTCAAGTTAACTTGCGAGAAGCGCATCGCCAACATCGATTTTCCCGTTTCCACCGGCAAGGAAGGGAACGTCTTCCGCGCCACCGCTCCTGACGGAACGTTGGTAGCACTGAAGATCTACCGCACCTCGAACGCCACCTTCAAGAACATCGCCAAGTACATCGAGGGCGACACCCGCTTTAAAGGCCTCACGGGCAATCCGCGCAAGCTCATCTACGCCTGGTGCACCAAGGAGTTCAAGAACCTCAACCGGCTGGAGCAAGCGGGCGTTCGCGTTCCGCACCCCACCCGATTCCTGAAGAACATCATCGTCATGGACTACATTGGCGACGCGGTCATGGCCGCCCCGCAGCTGCGCTCCGTCCAGCTCGAGGAGCCGGCGAAGATCTACCGCGAGATCGTCCGCTTCATGAAGCGCGCGTTCCAGAAGGCCAGGCTGGTGCACGGCGACCTCAGCGAGTACAACATCCTGATGCATGAGGGGCTGCCTTACGTGATCGACTGCGGGCAGGCCATGTTGACCGACCACCCCAACGCCATCGAGTTCCTGAAGCGAGACGTGAAGAACATCAACCGCTACTTCCGCAACCTCGATGTCAAGGTGTGGAGCGACGAGACCGTCCTGAAATACGTCCAGGGGGTCAGAGAGAAATGAAGATAGTCAAGATTCCCAAGGAGCGCGTCGGCGCGCTCATCGGCCACGGCGGCGAGACCAAGAAGTTCCTGGAGCAGAGGACCGGCATCAGGATAATCATCGACGCCGAGGAGGGCGAGGTGTCGTTCGACGACACGAAGATCGAGGACCCTCTGCTTCCGTTAAAGATCATGGACATCGTCAAGGCCATCGGCCGCGGCTTCGCCCCTCACAAGGCGTTCCGCCTGCTGGATGACGATGAGTACCTGGAGATAATGAACATCGACGATTACGTTGGAAAGGGAACGAACCAGCTGGTGCGCATGCGCGCCCGCGTCATAGGCGCCAACGGCAAGACCCGCCGCATAATCGAGGACCTGGTCGGGGTGCACCTTTCCGTCTACGGGGACACCGTGGGGATAATCGGGAACTCCGCGCAGATGCCCGTGGCCCGCACGGCGGTCGATATGCTGCTCAGCGGCAGCGAGCACGCCACCGTCTACAAGTTCCTGGAAAGGAAGCGCGCCGTGCTGCACATCGCCGAGATGGGCTTCGATCTCTGATCATTTTCCGTTGTTCAGGAGCGCCAGCAGGTTCCGGGGGAACAACTGCAGTTCCAGCCCCAGCGGCTCCAATCTTTCCATAAGCTTCTTAGCTCTCGGCCCGGAGAAATCTCCTATCAGAAGGTAGTTGGTATCGTCCTCGTCGAACTCGGTGCAGTGCACCATCCAGTTTCGAACTTTCGCGTTCTCGGGGCACACCTTCTGGCAGATCATGCAGCCGACCACGGCGTTGTGCATCCCTTCCAGAACGTAATCGGGGAACTCCTTTTCGTTGGGCATCTCGTTGTGGAACGTCAGACACCTTTCGGCGTGCAGCAGGAAGCGATCATCATCTATCGCTTTCGTCGGACAAGCCTTGATGCAGGCGCCGCACTCCGCGCAGCGGTCCATGACCTTAACTTCCTGCCAATCGTCCGGCAGCTCCCGGTTCGTGAAAAAGCTGGTCAGCCGGTGGAAGGAGCCGTACCTTGGCACGTAGGTTATGTTGTTCCTACCGTACTCCACCAGACCGGTGCGAGCGGCCAGGGTCTTGTGCGGCAGTATCGCCCTCATCAGCTGGACGCCGCCGCCGTCGCCTTTCTCCAGTATGTCCATGATCTCCATGTCCACGTCCACCGCCCTGGCGTACGTAGGCGGCACGATGGTCCTGACCTTGCGTCCTTTGACGTTAAAGCTGACCTCGCACGTGGGCTGCGGCACCGAGACCACTATGATGCTCTTCGCCTCAGGAAATGAAACAGGGACGAAGTACTTGAAACGGAAAAGGTACTCCTTGTAAAGCTCCTCGGCCAGTAAACCTTTATTGTACAGTCCCTCCACGTCCTCCCTCACCTCATCGAGGTGCGAGACGGACATGGACCGGGCGTCGTATCCCCGCTCCCGGAGGAGCTTGAGCATGTCACCGTTCTCGGGCATGAGCTTTGTAGGAACGGCATGCCTAGCATGGGATTAAGCACTTTCCCCCGTTAATAC
>JBFYNB010000109.1:0-3929 GCA_041304605.1 Methanomassiliicoccales archaeon | reverse complement strand
TGAGGGACCAGGGATGGAACGTGGCCGACCCTGACGACATCGTCACCGACCCGGGCGAGTACATGCTGTGCTTCTCCTTCTGGGACATGACCAAGCTGCTTGACCTGGAGTGGAAGGAAGGGACCTACATCTACTCCAACAGCGAGGCATATGATCTGAAGCAGACCGACAATTTGCAGAAACTGATGAATTGGATAGACCTCTTCGGGTTCGAGTGCCGCGGACTGGCCATGGTAGACGGAAAGCTCGACTTCGAGGAGGGTTTCCACAGCTCGGGGCATCTGGCCCCCGATGATATCTGGGAGCTGATTAGAACCATCTCCCCGGAATTCGTCATCCCGGTGCATTGCGCCCATCCCGAATTGTTCGCTGAACTGTGCCCGGTGCGGACCGTCCTACCTGAAAAGGGAAAGGTCATCGACCTGGGTTGACATACCTCTTCACGAACGAATCCACGTCGAACTTGCGGTACGCTCCGTTCAGGTTCATGTAGCGCACCTTTCCGAATATCCTGCGCTCGGTCCAGGCCCTGTCGTGCACGCCCCCGATGCTCCAGGCCGCTCCCACGTAGCCGTTGGGGTCCCGCCCGTCCATCTCGTAGCGGTCGTTAAGAGTGTTGACAATGCGAAGCGCCTCCGCTGGTGTTTCCGTCCACTCCAGCACCTTCTTGGCCCAGTACATGCGCAGCCAGCCGTGCATCTTTCCCTCGGTGGTCATCTGGACCTGGGCGGCGTTCCACAGTGGGTCGTGAGTTCTTGCCTTATCCAGCTCCTCCTCCGTGTAGACATAATCCCGCTTGTCGCCCTGATGATCGCGCAGCGTGGCCCGGGCCCAGGCCGGGAATCCGTCCGGCGAGTCATATTTTCCGTTGTAGAAGCAGAAGTTGTCGGAGAGCTCCCGGCGCACGATGAGCTCCTCCAGGAAGGCCTCCTTGTCCGGTCGAGGAGCGGTGGTGGCCATCACCGTCAAGGCCACCATCTGCGCGGATATCATGCCGAAGTGCAGGTAGGGAGATAATCCAGATACCCAGTCCAGGTTGGGATCGTTCCTCCTCTCCCCGTATCCGGTCAACCTTTCGCGGATGAAATCGCCCAAGGCCCGACCGGCCTGGATAGACCCTCCTTTCCACCTTTCGTCGATCACGTTCTCGTACCTGTCGAGGACCTTCGCAACATCGTTCGTTCCCGCATCTCCCGGCCATGCCATAAACTTGGACGGAGAGGGAGGCCGATGCTCCAGTCGGTCCGGAAGATGACGGTTGATCTTGGGACGGAACGTGGCGGCGGCGAACTCCTGCTTTGGCGAGGCCGCCCAGCACGGCACGATGTTGTGGGCGTCCACCTCTTCGAACCCGCTGTCACACGTTTCCATGACCTTCGCCCTCCATTCCGATTTCTGGCGCAGGGGATCGAAGTCAGTGATCGTCAGCGATACCTTCCATTCCTGCAGGAAACGCGGCACCTCTACCGACGGTTCGCCCTTCAGCAGAAAGAAAGGCATTCCCGATGATTCCGCGGCCTTGATCGTCTCGGCCAGCCCTTCCATCATAAAACGGTAGTGCCGAGGACCGGCTCCCAGGAAATCCGGCACGAGGCAGAACATTATGCCCAGAGCGCGCCCGCCCTCCTTGGCCCTGGCCCAGGCGTGGTACAGCGCCCAGTTATCCTCCAGGCGCTGGTCGCGGCTCATCCAGTAGACGACTGGGCCTTTGCCCTCACCCTCCCTCAGGGTCCGCCAACGGTTATGGTGACCTGGGACGATGTCGATCATCGGTGATGGCTAAGGCCCTGTACGTCCTTAATGCCTTTTCAGGCCATGCCACGAGGCGACCCGATTGAGCTGGCGGTAGGGCCGGTCCCTGACCAAAGCTATCATGGATATGACGGCGGCCGTGCCCAATGGAATCGCGTTCCACCAGGCTAGGGAGATCGAGGCGCCTATGGCTAGCGCCCCTATCGCCAGGGGGACATGTACTAAAAGGTGGCTTCGGTGCAGAGCCCTAAGCTTCTGCTCCAGGCCGCTCGGTCTTCTAAGGTCGGTCACCGCAGCGGCCACCGCCGCCGACCGGAAGGATGCCTGGGCCATGATCTGATGGACATCCTTTTTAGGTTTGGTAAGCTCCAGGGACCTCGAGACGAACTCAGGGGACGATCGGTATTTCTTGAACCCCCTCTCGATAGCGTCGACCGGTACCGCTATCCCGGCCAAAGCTTCCTCGCGCCGATCATGCGAAATTCCCAGGAATCCTTTGGATGTGGATTTGTCCTGGATGTAGTGCAGGGCCATCCCCAGGTGGCGGTAGCCAAGGTAGCTGTCGTTCCTGAGGAACGACCTTCTGGCCATCCAAACGTGGAGCATGACCACCCTGCGCCTGGGATGATGGTGGCTCACCCGGTAGGAATAACCGGGGCCGTTGATCCTTTCTTTATGACGATCGGGCTCCACGATCCCGTCCAAAAAGGCCTTGCGCTCCCCTGGCGGTAGCTCCAGCACGTCGGCGATAGCTTTGCCGATGGAAATGTGGGAGCGCCACTTCATACGTCTACGATGATGCCAGAACCATTATTTAAAAATAAAAATTAATGGAAAGGACGCCAGGGCGGTCTGTCCTGGCAAGGAAAAAGATCGGTGAAGATCAGAAGATTTTACTTCTTCTTCTTGGGCTCCGCCTTCTTCTCCGGTTTCTTTGCCATCGGTAAACCACCTCCGATCCCCACTGGGACTGGGATTTTTGATTCGCTTGTAGTATATAAGTACTTTTTGAATCCCAGACACCAATTATCAGCGTTAAATTATTATTTGTCTAATATCAAACTTATACGCTGTTAAGAAAAGGCAGCGGCATGAGGGATGATTGTAGTTCGACAATTGTTCATCGGAGAGTGCCGAAAAGCGGTTCGCGGGCGTGTTATCGTAGTAATTTATCGTCAATTGACGTTCAAAGAGGTTTGGGCATCCTTTTTTAGCGCAACGCTTATAAAACACAATCCCTCTGATGTCTCGCCAAGGCAGGTAAAGTTCGGGAGAGTAATTCATACGCTCGAGACACTAGCCGTTGTTGGGGACATACCCCTCCGCGTAGCTGTTCTGGTATCTTCCTACGCCTTTCTTGGCGGGGCGATAAAGTACATCGACCAGGCCTATGACGAGAGCATCGGGTCGATAAAGATCGCCAAGATACTTGCCGTGCTTTCCGGTCTGATCATGGGAGGGGTCATGTTAGTGGACGGGGGATTCTCCACCGCCTTCTTCCTGGCCATGCTCATCAGTCTGGTGGTCACCAAGAAGATCGACAACGTGAGCTTCCTGGCCGGGACCTTCATCGGACTGGCTACCTTTTTAGCCGGTGGGTTGATCTGGGGAATGGATGTCATGCTGGTCCCATTGGCGGTCTTCCTGATCGCTGGCGCGGTGGACGAACTGGCAGATGGTTTCGCCCATGGTCGCGATCTCGGCAAGGCGGTCGAGTACTTCCTGCACTACCGGCCCTTCAGCGATTTCGCCCTGGTGATCTTGATAGTCGTGGTGCCTTTCGACTGGATATACCTGGTACCGTACTTCGCCTTCACCTTCAGCTACCTGCTCATCGGGATGCTGGACGAGGGCCAGGTCACCCAATCCGTCCGCGTAATAATCCGCAAGGCCAGTCAGCTCCGCCCATGATGTCTTGAAAACGATTAAATCCTGCGGGCTGTCATCCTAATGACCATGGAGCAGGACGATAGGGAATCGGTTTTGAAGGAGCTGCGGACCATCCCAGTGGTAGGGGAGAAGGTTGCGGAACCTTTGTATATGCTGGGCATCAGGTCGGTCAAGGAGCTTGTCGGCAGGTCCCCGGAGGACATGTACGGGGAGCTGCGGACCATGAAAGGTTACTACGTTGAACCGTGCATGCTGAACCAGCTCAAGGTGGCGGTGAGCATGGCCGC
>JBFYNB010000108.1:0-3977 GCA_041304605.1 Methanomassiliicoccales archaeon | reverse complement strand
CCGGGCCGTGGGCGACGCAGGCGGGAGCGTAATATGGCTTCTGGATGAGCAGCCCCTTATCCATAAGCTTGCGGAACTGCCACTGGATGAACTTCTGGTAGTCCGGTTTGACCGTGGAGGTGAACCTCCTCCAGTCGCACATGAACCCGAAGCGCTTCCAGTACTGGTTCACGTAGACCTCGTTGAAGAACTCAACGACCTTGACGGGGTCCTTCAGCGAATCCAACATATCGACCGGGCAGGTGTTGCCGCACAGGTAATCGATGGTCTTCTGGTCCCGGCGGGCGATGCGCGCCGCGAGACTGATGGCCCCGTTCCCGGTGGCGTGCGTTCCCACCGGGAACATCACGTTGTAACCCTCAAGCCGCCTGAAGCGGGCGATGGCGTCCACGTAAGTGAAGCCGCGCATGTGCCCGACGTGAAGATATCCGGTGACGCCAGGATAAGCGAAGATCAACATGAACTTGGGCCGGCCGTCGTTCTCGACCTCGTTGATGCGCGCGGCGTACCAACGTTCCTGCCACTTCGCCTCTATCTCGCTGGACCTTACGGACATCTGTCGCACCTGACTTTTTGGCTGATTAATAAGAGATTAGTTAAAGGTTGTTGAGGGGTGGGAAACGATCCTGGAACGGTTCTGGCGATCTAGGATCCCCCCTTTCCGCCTCCGCCGCCGGAACGACCCCCTCCGAATCCGCCGCCCCCGCGCCCGAAAGACAGGATGAAGAACAGAAGCAACCAGATGCGCCCCCTGGTCACGACGGTTAGCGCCACCAGGACGATCATTATGATGGCCCATTGCGTGGTGGTCAGCGGGATGCCGCCGATGGGGAAGGCCGGATCGCCCGCCTCGGGCTCCTGGTAGTCGTCCAGTATCTTGATGCCCAGATAGTACGTCATGTCTATCATGGCGTAGCCGTACTCGCCCTGCTGCAGATAGGGGGTGATGTTGTTCCTGCCGATGTCGCTGATGTAGGCCGTGGTCAGAACGCTGGTCAGCCCGTAACCGACCTCCACCTTCCATTCCTCGGTGCTCAGCACCAGGACTATGAGCACACCGTTGTCCTTTCCTTCCTTGCCGATGCCGTTCTTCTGGAAGGTGCGCAGGGCGAAGTCGTTGATGTCCCGCTCCCCGGTATCGTTCACCACCAGAACGGCCATCTCACAGGATGTCTGCTCGTCGACGTAGAGGCAGTTATCGTATATCGAGGCATACTCGTCCGCGGTCAGGACGAACTCATCGTCCGTGACATAGCCATCAAGGGTCGGGATCCCCTTGAAACGAGGATCATCCGGAGGAAATATGTAAGGGATGACGACCAGGAAGAGTATCAGGGCTACGACCACTATGACGGCCAGCAATACGCCGACCTTGACGAACGTCTCCCTGTCGCCCCTCATGCCAGCCTCGGTTGGTGTTTTACTCGGACCCTAATCGAAGACCGGGTTGTCCTGGTCGTAGTACAGAGCTTCCTCGAATCCGAACGCCGAAGCGAACAGCACATTGGGGAACTTGCGGATGGCGGTGTTGTAATCCCTGACGGCATCGTTGTAGAACTTACGTTCCGAGGCTATCTGATTGGTGGTCGACTCATACTGGTCCATGAAGGTCATTATGGCCGCTGGAGTTACGGTGGGATTGGGATACGCTTCCTGCACCGCGTTGACGAAGGCGGCGAACGCCACGTCAAGTTGCACTGAGGCGTTCATCTTGTCCTCGGAATTTCCGGATATGCTCTGCCAGACGTTCCTGGCCTCGGTGACGTTCACGTAAAGATTGTACTCGAAGTCCATGGTCATGTTGACGATCTGGAACATGGTGGGTATCAGCTCTATCTTCCTCTGATATGCCACCTCCACATCGCTCCAGTGGCTCTGCACGCCCTGGTCCTTGGATACCATTCCATTGTAAGCCAGTGCGACCATCATAACCACTATGACTACCGCTATGATGGCGATCATAACGGCGATAAGCCCCTTGCTGAGGCGAAGCTCGGCCATATCCGGATAATATCCGCAAACTGCTATTCAACCTTTGTATGCTCAGAAACCGGGTGCCAGCCCAGACGGTCCCCTCACGAAAGGCAGATAGACCAGACGGGCGTCGTGCACCTGCAGCCCGTAATCGAGGTACTGCAGCACGCCTGGGCGGTCCGCTTCCATGGTCACGATGACGAAGTCGGCCATCTGCATCGCCTCCTCCTTGGAAACGGAGGTCGGAGCTCTTTCCACGTTGTTGAAGTCCTGACGCAGCGAGTATATCGGCTGATTTTCAGTGAGACCGATGGACCAGTGCTTGAACTCCCCGATCTCCGTCTCCCATGCCGGGACGTAAATGAACAGGTTGCCCCCGTTCGCATCGCCCTTTATCATCCGTCCCAGCTTGTGGAAAGTCCCCCCGACCACCTTGGACTGGTTTATCGAGAATGTGGAGAAAAGCCTCCAGAAGGGCATGTAGGTGCGGTCCGGCGGGGCGTTCATGCTGAACTCGCCTATGTCGAACTCGATGACGTTCTGCCCTCCGTTACGGATATGCATGGTGCGGCAGTGGCCGCAGTAGAAGGCCCGGTCCTTGACCTTGGAATAGATGGGCTGCTGGCACCTTGGACACTTGATCTGTATGACCTTCATATCCGGAACCCTCCCACGTTGAACTTGAGCCCCTTCTTGAGCTCCTTGCCCAGATTGGAGGAGCGCTTGTCGTCGAAATCGCCCTCGATTATCTCCGAGCCGTGCCGGAAGAAGCGATACGTAAAACCAAGAATGACCGCCCCCACCACCAGGCCGATGACGGCGAAGGCTCCCTCGCCGGAACCCAGGCCGAAGACTATCGAGCCGGCGGCTATCAGCCCGCTAAGCGATGTGCCCCCGGTCATGGCCAGGCTTTGATACAGAGCGTCACCCGGGGCCCGTCCGGATAGAACTTGCCCGGTCACACCGTCCACGGTGGCCATGTACATCCTCTCCCCGTAGGCGTAACGGACCACCCAGACCGGATAGAATATCTGGCTGATCTGCTTTGGTATCGCCGTCACCTTCTCGAAGGTTATGTGCGGCACGTTTGCGTCGCTTCTCGCATCATTGAGAGCGTTATGCTTGGAGATCTCCACCATGTCATCCTTGCTGGTGGTGGATTCGAACGTGGGAATGCTCTCGAAGTCGGCGAAGGAAGCCTCCCCGCTTACGTTCCTTAGGAATTTTATTCCAAGATCACCGGGGTCGCAGGCTATGTTGGTATACCGGTAATCGTGCAGCACCATCTCCTCCTTCGGTATCCTTTCCGTATGCGTGTTTCCGTTGCGGTCGGTGTGACGCCTTTCCTCGTAACCGCATATCCAGCCTGCGACACGGGTGGTGGTGCTCCAGAACGGCAGGTAGATCGGATAGCACTCCAGCAACTTCCCTTTCGTCCTCAGGTCCCGGGCCTTGAGGCCTTTCCGCCACCATTCCTCGGTGACCCTGAGGACGCTGTCCCTGCCCTGTGCGTTGCGGAACGCCACGGTCATGACCCCCGCGTCACCCTCGGCCCAGAGCAGAGAACCGCAGTAGTTGCAGTTTAGGACGTTCTCCCCCTCGCTTATCTGTATGGCGCCCCCGCAGGCGGGGCAGTTGAGACCGACGCTTATGGACATGGTCACATCCTCCTGGCCACGTAGTTCGACGCGGCGAACACACCGACCACGGTCACGGCCATCAGGCCTATCGCTATGAAAGGCGAGATAATGGCCAGAAGCCCTTCGGCCAGGAAGGCCACGAAGCCGAGCCCGGCCACGGCGATGTAGGCCCCGGAGCTGCGGGGCGGGAACTCGCCGGAGAACACCTCACCGGAGGAGGCGCTTACCACGACCACGTAGGTCTTCTGCTCGAAAACATAATCCAAACGCCAGATGGGGAAGTACACCAGGGCCTGCTCCTTCGAGGTCCCGGGAAGGTTGCTGAGGTACGGGGCCATCTAGATGTCGATATTGATCATCCCG
>JBFYNB010000107.1:0-4034 GCA_041304605.1 Methanomassiliicoccales archaeon | reverse complement strand
ATCCTATCGCGTATCATTGAACGCCACTGACTACGCCTTCATGGCCTTCGGGGAGCAGGACATTTTGTCCATGGCGGCAGGTGGGGACTTCAGTCCCTCTGAGGAATGGTCGATGATCGGCAACGGGAGCAGGGAGTTCATCCTCACCGACCAGATCATGTTCTACTACCTGTATCCCATCGCCGACTACCCCGGACCGGACGGCCTAATAGTGATCACGGTGGTCTGAGGGCGCCTGGACCTCAGTCTCCCTTCGCTTGCTTCCAGGCCTCTTCCAGGTCCTTCCGCTCAACCGTCTCCAGCACGTAACGTCCGAACTGCTCGCCCGTGGCGCCGTCGGAACGACCAGTTATCTTGATCCTCTTCTCGAACTGCGTGCAGAGGTCCCGGGCCCTCTCCAGCTTCCTGGCCTTGTCTACGTACCCGACATGGTTCAGCAGCATCGCCGCTCCCTTTATGATCGAGCTGGGATCGGCGTATTGCGCGCGGCCTTCGTCCACCATGCGCGGGGCGGAGCCGTGTATGGCCTCGAACATGGCGTAACGCGAACCGATGTTTGCCGAACCGGCCGTACCGACGCCTCCCTGGATCTGGGCCGCCTCGTCCGTAATTATGTCGCCGTACAAGTTCGGCAGCACCATGACCTTGAACTCCGCGCGGCGGTAGGGATCGATGAGCTTTGCGGTCATGATATCAATGAACCAGTCGTCCCACTTGACCTCCGGGTACTCCTTGGCGATACGCTCCGCAATGCTCAGGAACTTGCCGTCGGTCTTCTTGATGACGTTAGCTTTCGTGACCACAGTAACGCGGTTCACGCCGGTCTTCCTGGCGTGATCGAACGCCAGCCGGATGATGCGCTCGCATCCCTGCGTGGTGGCGACAGTGAAATCGATGGAGATGTCGTCGTTCACGTCCACGCCCTTGCTTCCCAGGACGTACGCTCCCTCGGTGTTCTCCCGGAAGAACGTCCAGTCGATGCTCTGCTCCGGCATTCTGACCGGACGGACGTTGGCGAAGAGGTCCAGTTCGCGGCGCATTGCCACGTTGGCGGACTCGATGTTCGGCATGCCGTCACCCTTCTTAGGAGTGGTCGTTGGGCCCTTGAGAATGACGTGGCACTTCCTCAGCTCCGCTAGAACCTCATCAGGGATGGCCTTCAGCTGCTTGCAGCGGTTCTCTATCGTGAGTCCGTCGATCGTCCGAACTTCCACCTTTCCGGAGGCGATCTCCTCCTTCAGCAGCTCCTTCAGCACGTTCTCGGCGTGCTTGCATATGAACGGGCCGATGCCGTCCCCGCCGACGACGCCAATGACCAGCTTGTCTAATGAGGAGTAGTCCATCCAGCCGGCGGAGGCCTTCATGTCCTCCACCCGCTTCAGCTGCTCCTTGAGTATCTTCCCGAAGTGCTCTTTGGCGGCGTTTATCTCGGCGTCGTTCATTTTGACCAGGTAAAGGCAAACGATGGACGCTTATTACTTTTTTCTAATCCCGATCATGGAAGGAGCATCGGTGCCACTTCGTTCGTCGGGTAAGATCGATATTATCTGATCATCAAACAAACCATGACCAGGTGAATACATGGATATCCACGAATGGCAAAGGCAGGGGATCTTGTTACACGATCATCAAGTGAGCGCGGGCGCCGCAAACAAAATATCAGCGTCCGGCGGGGATAGGCGGAGGATCTAACGACAAATCAGGGAGAGGGTTATGGGATGGGCCTTTCTTCCGGACGCCTTAGCCTAGAAGGCACATTATTACTTGCCGTTTCCCCCTTATAAACACTTTGATTTGGTTATCATAACGCTAGAAGGAAATATTCCCTCGACGATGTGGTAAGGTCGGAAGGGCACCGGCCGAGCCAACCTTCGCGGCCGGCGCCTTAAGGGATGGGAATCGGAGGAAAGGTAACTGGAAATCAGCAGTGATAACCACCGGCGCACAATTAAAAGCCCGCCGTTTCTAGGACCATCTAAGATGATACGGTCCCTCCTTACTAGGATGGTCATCGCCACTTTCATCTGCCTGTTACTGCTGAGCGCGCTTCCTGCGCCGGACCTTTCCGCCTCGGACGCTCCGGACCAACCCGAGATCCGTTACCGCCTGTTGGCCGCCAATGACCTTGCCGCCCTGAAGGCATCTGTAGGAGTGCGCGAACAGGGTAGGGATTACAATGTCATCATAGGGGGCTTCGGCACAGGCCTGGCCCCGCCGTCGGAGAGTGAATGGGACCTTTCCGTGGGAACCACGTACCTGGACCTGGGCGGTGACGATTACCAGGTTCCCACGGCTGCCTCCCTGGACCTTTCGGCCGAACCCTATTTCCCGCAGGTGCGCAGCCAGGGCTCGGAGGGTTCCTGCGCCGCCTTCGCCCTGACCTATTACAACTACGGTTACATCGAGGCCCTGGACAATGGCTGGACCCAGGCCAAGACCGGCAACGACTCCCAGCTGCTATCTCCGTCCTGGACCTACAACAAGGTCAACGGGGTAGGGCACGAGGGCTCCGGCTACTCCGAGAACGGCCGCATCCTCCAGCAGATCGGTGCGGCCACCTGGGCCGCCTATCCCTATGTGGCCTCGGACGATGAGGGGTTCGGCCCGGAGGCCGCCTGGAGGTCCGCCCCCTCCCATCGCGTCAGCTCCTACGTCATGGTATACAACCCCAGCCCCAGCGAGGTGGTGAGCATCGTCAAGGAGCAGCTGGGTCTGCACAGGCCGGTAAGCTTCGCCATGGACGCCAATCAGTACTCCAACGCCTTCGCTGATAGCAACTACATAATGTCCGCCGCGGAGTACTCTCACAGCTCTTACAATCATGGGCAGACCATCGTCGGTTACGATGACGCGGTGACCGACGACGGGGAGGTCGGGGCGTTCAAGGTGGTAAATTCCTGGGGCGGCTCCTGGGGGCAGGGAGGCTATTATTGGGTGACCTACCAGGCGATCAAGGAGATGCTGGGCTTCCCATTCGCGTACATCAATGACCTGGAGGACCACCAGCCCACCCTGGTGGCCACCTGGGAGTTCAGCACCGCGCCCTCGGTGGACACCAAGGTCGAGGTGGGGTCGGGAAGCAGCACCTCCCCCAGCGCCAAGGTCAGCACCTACTTCAGCAGCGGAACCTCCAACCGCCTCTCCGGGTTCATGGCCCTGGACGTCTCCGCCCTGTACTCCAAGTATCTCGATGGGGAGAAGAACTACTATCTCAAGTTGAGCGGCTCCTCCCTTTCCGGCACGGTTTCCTCCTTCCGCCTGGAGCTTCACGTTCCGATATACCGTCCGGGGGATCCCACGCAGGTCCTGTTCACCTCCGATGACGTGCCGAAGGCCGTTCCGGGAACGGTCACCGCCACCATCTCCTCCGATCCGGTCGAGGACACCACCCCCCCGACCTCCAAGGTCCAAGCCCTTCCGACCTACGTAAACTCCAGCATGGTCACGTTGAGCGTGACCAGTTCCGACACGGGCAGCGGCGTGGACCATCTGGAGCTTTACTATCGCTACAACGCGCAAGGCTCCTACCTCGAATACGCGCCGTCCTCGAACCCCACGGGGAATTGGACCGGAGGGAGCATATCGTTCGATGTGAGCGAGGCGCAGGGGCAGGGGCCATACCAGTTCTATTCAGTGGCGGTGGACATGGCGGGCAACCGGGAGGCTGCCCCGGCGTCCCCCGACGCCTCGACCACGGTCGACACCGGGGCGCCGATATCCTCGCTGGCGTTGCAGGGCACCAGCGGAACGAACGGCTGGTACATCACGAACGTCACTGCCACCCTCTCCGCCTCGGACCAATGGAGCGGCATCAGCTCCATCAAGTACCGACTGAACGGAGGGGCCTGGACCACCTACACAGGCGCCTTGGTCCTGACGCAGGGCATCCAGGGACTGGATTACTACGCCATCGACCAGGCGGGGAACCTGGAGGTCTCCCGCAACGAGCAGGTCAAGGTGGACACCAGCGCGCCGACGGTGACCATGGAGGTGAACGCCACGCCGACCAATGGATGGTATCGATCGGCGGTGCA
>JBFYNB010000106.1:0-4077 GCA_041304605.1 Methanomassiliicoccales archaeon | reverse complement strand
CCGCTACGCCTTCGACGTGCCAGTCGGAGAGCTGCTTCTCGACACGGGCGGCCAGGTCCTCGGCCTGCGGTATCTCCACGCTAGTACTGGGGTCCAGGCCTTTCGACCTGGCCTCGGCGGCCACAGCGTAGCAGCGCTCGTTCTCCTGGAAAAGTCCGGAGAAGTATCGGCGCATGGATTCGCTACAGGCCAGTTCTTGCAAGGGCACCCCATCCGCACTAAGGGGAGAGAAAATTAATAAGTTTGCTTAGAACAGAGCTTCGGCCGATTCCAGATGCTTCACCGATTCACGAAGCGCCTCCATGACCTCTTGGACGCCGACCCCGGTGGCCGCGCTCATCTTGAGCCGGTCGGAACCGCTGTCGATCATGTCGACCTTGTTCTCCACGACCAGTATTGGCACGCCGGGGAACAACGTTCTAACCGACTCCAGAAGCCTCAACTGCCCTTCCATCAGGTAGCCGCAGCTCTCCGAGGGGTCGAGAATGAACAGGATGGAGTTGGCCAGGTGCTTCAGGGCTGTTACCGCCTGCATCTCGATGCGGTTGCGGTACTCCAATTCCCTGTCGAGCAGACCGGGGGTGTCGATGACCTGATAGCGGCGGTGGTTCGCTTCGTGTATGCCGACCTCTATGCCCTTGGTGGTGAAAGGATAGGCGGCCACCTCCGGCTCGGCGGCCGATATGGTGCGCAGGAACTGGCTCTTTCCCACGTTCGGGAAACCGGCTATGACGAACGTGAGCATGTCGTCGTTGAAGTCGGGCACCTTGCGGAACTCGTTCCTGGCGTAGCTCAGGAATTCCAGGTCCGGTGCGATCTTGTTGACGACCGATGACGCTCGGCCGTAGTAGGCCTTGCGGGCGTTGTCTGCAGAGAACGTCGACGAGGAGGTCATCACCTTGCTGGTGTACTGCTTCTGCAGTTCCTTGATCTTCGAAGCGGCCCAGTCCAGGTTGCCCAGGGCCTTCTTCATCTTGTCGATCCCGACCGTGACCTCGATCATCTCGGCCAGGAAGTCCGTGCGCTCGTTTATGCTCGGGAAGGCCTTGACGTACTTCATGAGGGTGGACGATATGACATCCGTAGCCGAGGCGATGCGGGCCATGGACTTGCGCTTGACCAGCTCGACCTTGTCCGGTCCCTGCTTGTCTATCTTGTTGACCTTACGGAACGCCTTGTCCAATATCTCGTCCGCTGTAAGAATGGTTGGGACGCGCTTCCTAAGGTTCTGCACGGTCCGTCACAAAGTAGAGGTAGTTTATAAAACATGGCTCCAGCCATGACCTTTGCCTTGCGGGCGGACCCGGTGCTGACCAAGGATGGCCAGGACCTCCTGGATAGCGACGACCTTCACCTGCTGATCCTGCTCCGGGATGGCGGGGCGGAGGGAGCGGCCGCTGAACTCGGGATCGCCAAGGCAACGGTGCTTCGGAAGGTGCGTCGGATCGAGCGTAGGGTGGGCGGGAAGGTACTGCAAACTGCAACGCTCAGCCCTCTTGGAACTGAGCTCGTGGAACGGATGGAGCTGTACGTTCGATTGCTGGAGGCCCAGCTGGAGAATCTCTGGAAAAATCCTAGCCTGACCTGTGACGGCCTCGTCCTCCGGGATGGAAAGGTGCTCCTGGTCAAACGGGGAAGGGAACCGTTCCGGGGGTGCCACGCCCTGCCCGGTGGTTTCGTGGAATATGGAGAGAGCACCGAGGATTGCGTGGTCCGTGAGATCAGGGAGGAGACTGGGCTGGAAACGGAAGTGGTGCGGCTGGTCGGCGTATACTCCGAGATGGGCAGGGACCCCCGGGGGCATTTCGTCACCTTGCTGTACCTGCTTCGGGAGAGGGGAGGGGCGCTCAGGGCCGGTGATGACGCTGACTCGGCTGAGTTCTTCGCATTGACCGACCTGCCGGACCTGGCCTTCGACCACGGCAAGATGATCGCGGACGGGATCAGGGCGGCGGAACATCCTTTATAGCTTCGGGAAGGGTTATGGATAAGCATGGGGCAGGATGACCTGGACGAGACGATCCTGCGCATGCTGCAGGGCAACGGCAAGATGACCATCGAAGAGATAGCCGAGAAGCTGGACCGTTCGCCTTCCACCATCCGGGACCGCATGCGCCGCATGGAGGAGGAAAGGCTGATACTTGGCTACTCCACCATAGTCGACCAGGAGAGGCTGGACATAGACGCCGAGGCGCTGGTCCTGGCGGACATAGACCCTCAATCGGAAGGAAAGGCCATGAGCGCCCTGATGTCCCTGGAGGAGGTCAGCGAGGTAATGAAGGTGACGGGAGAGCCGCGTCTGATGTTCAGGGTGCGGGCTTCCGACCGCAAGGAGCTCCTGAGATTCCTGGACCACAAGATAAGGCCGATAGGGTTCAGAAGGGTTGATGTGCGCCTGGTCCTCGACCGGTCGGTGCGCTATCCGGGCTCGGTATGACGGTGTTGCTTAATTATCCACCATTTTCTATATCCCCAGGATGCAGACCGTAACCTGGTTGGCACTGCTGGTCTTCCTGTTCACCTACTCCCTCATATCCATCAGGAGGGTGCGCAGCGTCAGCATCGACCGGCCGGCGGCCGCCCTGTTCGGGGCGGTGCTGATGATCCTGCTGGGAGTGGTCACCGCCGACCAGGTGCTGGAAGCTATCGACCTGGACATAATCGGCCTGCTGCTGGGCATGATGATCATCGTCTCCTGCCTAGAGATAACCGGACTGTTCGACCGGGTGGCAGTGCTCCTGGTGAAAAGGTGTGCGGACCGCTTCACCCTGCTGTGGCTGAGCATGGGGGTGACCGCCCTGCTGTCCGCGCTGATCCTGAACGACGCCGTGGTCCTGATGTTCACGCCGATCCTGATCAAGGTCTGCCGATCCATAGATGCCAATCCCGTGCCGTTCCTGGTCGGAGAGGCCTTGGCCGCTAACATTGGCTCGGTGGCCACCGGCGTGGGGAACCCTCAGAACGCCTACATCCTCATCCAGTCCGGAATATCATTCGCGGATTTCGCCCTGGCCCTGACACCTCTGGCCATCATCTCTCTGGCGGTGGCCGTGGGCCTGGTCGCCCTGGTGTTCCGGAAGGATATCTTCGACGGAGGACTGGGCAAACCCCGTCCCATCGATTGCTCCAGGCTGATGTCCGCAGCCCCCAGGGCGAGGATGGAGAAGCCGTTCTTCCTGGTCCTGGCCGTCCTCGTGGCCGTCTTCGTCGGCTTCACCGCCTCCTCCTGGCTAGGCATACCCATTTCGTTGGTGGCCTTCCTGGGCGGATGCTTCCTGCTGCTGGCCCTTCCCCTTATGAAGAGAGATACCGGCACCACCCCGATCCTGCGGGGGGTGGACTGGACCCTGATATTGTTCTTCGTCGGGCTGTTCATCCTGCTGAAGGGCGTGGAGACCTCCGGCCTGATGGACATGATGCTCTCCTCGTTCGAGAACATGGGCGCGGGCATGGCCGGTGTGGCCGGCCTCACCGTGATTTCATCGGTGCTTTCGAACCTGATCAGCAACGTTCCCGCGGTGATGTTGCTGTCTCCGGTGGTCCCGGCAGGCAATGACACCCTCTGGCTCAGCTTGGCCACGTCGTCGACCCTCGCCGGCAACGCCACCATCCTGGGAGCGGCGGCGAATGTGATAGTGGTCGAGAAAGGGCTGAGCATGGGGGTGGAGGTCCGATTATGGGACTTCGTCAAGGCCGGACTGCCGGTGACCCTGGTGACGCTGCTGATATCCGTGCTGTTCCTGGGAATGTGAAAAGAGAAAAGAGGTTTGTAGGGAAGAGGTTTGGAGGCTCAGAGCTTCTTGGTGCAGAACCACCAGTCGTAGCAGTCCTTGCCCTTTCCGACGTTCTTCTTCCGCTCCATGGCGGTCTTGTAATCCTTCGGCGGGGGTATGATGGCCCGGTCGCCGATGAGCTCGCTGTTCGGCCAGCCCTCGGGGGTGGCCAGACCGTTCTTGTCGCAGAACTGCAGGGCCTGGAGGGCACGCATGACCTCGTTGACGCTGCGGCCTATCTCCTGCGGGTAGTAGATTATGAGGCGGACGATGGCCTTGGGGTCGATGAGGAAGACGGCCCTCA
>JBFYNB010000105.1:0-4120 GCA_041304605.1 Methanomassiliicoccales archaeon | reverse complement strand
GTTAGTGTCGAGATACAACAGGGCAATTGTGTTTGCGGAAGCCGCATCCATATCCTCGTCGTCGGCTCCGACACCAACATCTATGTAGGAACCAGCTGTAACATAGGTTCCTGCCCCAGCCCATGTAGTGTTGTCGGTAACATCGAACTCAACACCGTTAATAAGCCACATTACTGCGCCAACGGTTATATCGTTCTCGCTTATCGAGGCAAGGGTTATCCTGTAACCATCGGCTGTGGTCGTGTAAGTTATTGATCCGGACGGGGTCTCATCCGATCCGCCGCCTCCAAAGCCCATTACCATTACGTACAACACAGCGGCCAGAACCACGGTGATCGCAACCATCAGAATCGTCGCGATGACCGGGGAAACTGCCTTGTTGTTCAATTTCCACATTTTCTTCATATGTTCAGTCTCCTGGTAGGTTGCCCTACCAAGCTCAGTTTATACTTGCGAGAATATATAATTATCTCCGTCAAAATCAAGAATAAACTGGATGCTTCGTACTTTCCAGCGTTATAAATGCATCTTGATACGAAGCATCGTAGATATTGAGAGAGGTGCATAATTACGCAAGATCTATCGCTTCTCCATCTCACTTCAAGGTCACGAACTGATCACAGACGAGCTGCAGCATCTCCTGCAATTCGGGCTTCATCTGGTCCTCCATGCTCAGGATGACCGGGTACGCACCCCTGCTCTTGGCGCTAGCCATGAGCACCTGCATGAACTCATACAGCATGCGCACCTCATTATGCGCCGCCAACGAGTTCACCGAGTCCAGTATGACCATGAACTGCTCACCCTTTCCTTTGCGGAAAAGATACTCCATCTTCAGCACGATGTACTCCAGCATGGTCGGGCTTTCCACGTAGACCGTCTGCGCATCATCGGCCGCGCATTCCATGGTGGCGAAGGAGATGCAATCAACAAAGCGCATCTTCGCCGTGTCGATCTCCAGAGACTGCAGCGCGGAATTGGTCGTTGACGAGGGCATCGTCACCGAGATGTAGATGCAGGTCAGCCCCTTCTTGTTGCAAAAGCGATCTACTAGCGCCGTTAGAGTATCGAAGTACGCCTCCACGCTGATGTTGAAGTCTACAGATACGGACGGACCAAGTTCGTTCAGCTTGCTAAGAATCTGCGGCGCCGCCTCTTCCATCTCAGAACCCCCTGAGCATAGGAGTTATGAGCAGTCCCTCGGGCGTCATATCCATGACGTACTTGGCGCGGGAGTGCGCCGCCCCGGACATCTTCAGCACTTCCATAACCCGATAGTTGTCGCCGCGACGCACCGCCGTCCCCAATTTGATTATTCCATCGGACATGGTATGCTCCTGGCAGTCCGGAACGTCACCTTCGGTGATCAGAAGCCCGGTGCACTTTGAATCGAACAACACCTTTGACAAGGACTGAAGGAAAACCCTGGCCACCCAGCCCTCCATCTCCACTAGGATCGGGTTCGTTGCGTCCAGCACCATCCGGCTGGCCTTCTGCTCCTTTATCGCCTCGTCGATGTCGGCCACCATGGCGAACGCTTCGCTCTTGGTTATCTTTCCATCGTCCCTTTCCCCGGAGCCCATCTCGTCGATGTGCTTTAGGACTACCATTCCTTTTTCGAAGATCTTGCTGTCGGCGTAGTCCAGCTTAGGAAGGTACGTCAGGAGCTTCCCTGGACTTTGCACCGTCGATACGTACAGCCCTTTCTGGCCGCCCATCGCCCCTCGTATGAGATACTCCAGGCCAAAGTTGGTCTTGCCGGCCCCGCAGGGACCGCTCACGGATATCATCCCGCCCGCCGGGAACCCTCCGCCGACAATGCGATCTATACAGTCCATGCCGGTACAGCACTTGGCGCCCTGGGTTGCGGCCATGCGTGATGATGCGTATCTGCGGATATATTATTTTTTAAAGGAAAAGATTAGTAGTCTGGCGGCGATTGTACGCTTATGCAACCGGTTCTGCAGGTCGCTCTGGACCTCATGCACCTCAAGCGCGCCGTCGAGATCGCCAGGGAATCCCTGGAGGGCGGGGCGGACTGGATAGAGGCTGGTACCCCGCTCATCAAGAGCGAGGGCGCGGAGTGCTTACGCTCCCTGAAGAAAGAATTTCCCGGGCGAACGTTGGTGGCCGACATGAAGACCATGGACGTCGGTGCGTTCGAGGTCGAGATAGCCGCGAAGGCGGGAGCGGACGTCGTCACCGTCCTGGGGCTTTCTGACGACGGGACCATTTCCGAGTCCGTCCTGACCGCGCGCAAGTACGGGGCGGCGATCATGGTCGACCTGATCAACGTGCCGGACAAGGTCGCCCGGGCGAAGAGAGCGGAGGAAATGGGAGCGTCTTACGTGTGCTTGCACGTGGGAATCGACGAGCAGATGAAAGGTGAAGGCTCCCCTCTGGATATAGTCTCCAAGGTCTCCAAGGCCATCAGCATCCCCCTGGCGGTAGCCGGGGGCATAACTTCGGAAACTGCCCCGCGGATGATCGAGCACGGCGCGTCCATCATCATCGTCGGAGGCGGCATAATCAAGACCGGGGACGTGCGTTCCGCCGCCCGTGCCGTCAAGGAAGGAATGAGGACCGGCAAGGGCCTTCCGAACGCCCTGTCCCGGAAGTACGGCCAGGAGGAGCTGTTCGAGGCCTTCGCCAAGGTCTCGAGCTGCAACATCGCCGACGCCGCGCACAAGCGCGGGGTCATGGACAATGGCATCGTGCTCCGCAACGGCCACCGGGTGAAGACTGTTGGACGCGCTCTTACGGTGCAGACCGCAAAAGGCGATTGGGCCAAGCCGGTGGAAGCCATCGACCGGGCCAAGAAAGGGGATGTCATCGTCATAGACGCCGGGGGAAGCGAGATCGCTGTGTGGGGAGAGCTGGCCGCCAATAGCGCCCTGGTGAAGGGCGTCGCCGGAGTGATCATCGATGGCGCGGCGCGCGATATCGACGGCATAATCGACCTGGGGCTTCCGTGCTTCAGCCGTCACGTTTCTCCGCACGCCGGGGAGCCGAAGGGCTTCGGGGGCATCGGGCTAGAGATCGTATGCGGGGGGCAGATGATCCGCACGGGCGATTGGATCGTCGGCGATGCGAGCGGCGTGATCGTCATTCCGCAGGAGCACGCGGTAGAGCTGGCCAACCGTTCCATCGACGTCTGGGAACGCGAGGAGCGCATAAGAGAGGAGATCAAGCGCGGCGGCACCCTGTCCAAGGTACAGGAGCTGGAGAAGTGGGAACAGGTCAAGTGAGCTGCAGACCCTTTTAAAAAACCTCTTTTCCGTCATTCTTCACTTTTTTCTTTCGCACAACGATGGTTTTATTCCCCTGAGGAATCAGATGATTCTAATCCTACAAATGTACACTATTTTTTTAATTATTACTCATTTGTTTGCTTCAATAACTATTTATTATACATTTATCTACACTTTCTCCAATGCGCTCGATAAACATCTATTGGGGCTTAGGAAAAATGGACAAGCGTCGGGAACCGCTTCGTCCCTTGCGCCGAAAACATATACAGAACCGATTCACCGCCGTGGAATGCATGGTGGCCGCGACGGCTATGGCCTTGTCGGAAACGGTTCCTGGCGGCGCCTATCTCCTTGGCCCGGACGTGCTCGGGCGCATTGGTTGCGGAGAGTTGAAACCAGTGATTTACAGCAAAGACCTAGTCACAAAGAATGGAGGCTGGCGGGATGCGTAAGTATCCTGCGTTCCTCCTGATAGTGTTGAGCCTGGTGCTCCTGCTGCCGGCGGCTCAGGCCGCCGACCCCAGCGGGGCGACCAACCCAGCGACCCTGGAGGGGGTAATGAACTCCATCGATTACACCTGGGTGCTGATATGCGCCTTCCTGGTGTTCTTCATGCAGGCCGGTTTCGCCTTGGTCGAGGCCGGGATGGTTCGGGTGAAGAACGTGGCCAACGTCCTTATGAAGAACTTCATGGACTTCGTCATGGGGACCATAGTGTTCCTTGTCATTGGCTACTCGCTGTTCATGGGAACCGACGTGGGCGGAGTGATCGGAGATCCGAGGACCGCCTTCATGCTCGTCGGGGAGGCTTATGACGTGGGGACCATGCTCTCTTGGTTCTTCATGCTGGTCTTCGCCGCCACCGCCGT
>JBFYNB010000104.1:0-4304 GCA_041304605.1 Methanomassiliicoccales archaeon | reverse complement strand
GGGGTGCTCTTCAGCAAGAACCTCAAGAATCTGAGGACGTTCCCCTCTGGCCGAGAAGGCCCCTACACTGTGCCAGGTGGAACGGTGAACATTCTCAACGAAGCGTTCGCGCGCTGTAAGCTCTCCGGCGTTACCGTTCCGGACAGCGTGCTAACCATTAACGATAAGGCGTTCTACCAGTGCAAGTCGCTGACCTCGGCCAACCTGGGCGCCGGCATCCTATCCATAAAGGCCAACGCGTTCGCTTACTGCGATGCGTTGACATCGATCATCATACCAGACAGCGTCACCACGCTCGGGTACAGCGCGTTCGCGTCAGATTATTCGCTGACCTCAGTCACCATAGGCAGCGGCGTGACCGCGATAGAATTCCGGGCGTTCTCCTACTGCCGTTCTCTCACCTCCCTGACCATTCCAGGGAACGTTCTGAGCATAGGCAACAACGCTTTTGATAACTGTCAGTCCATTAGCACCCTCACGCTGAGCAACGGGATCACCACCATCGCCTCGGCGGCATTCAACTACTGCGTTTCGCTGACCGAGATGGTCATCCCGGCCAGCGTCACATCGATGGCAAGCAACTCGTTCATAAACTGCCGGAACCTCGTGGCCATCGACGTGGACGGTGCGAATTTGAACTATGCCAGTGTGGACGGAGTTGTGTTCAGCGAGGACCTCACCGAGCTGGTCGCCTATCCCTGCGGTCTGGGAGGCGAATACGTCATTCCCGGGACAGTCGCCACCCTTGCGGAGAACGCCTTCACCTCCTGCCTGAACCTCACCTCGGTGAGCGTCGGCGCGGCCGTGCTCGACATGCCCATATGGTCCCTTTCCTACTGCCGGGACCTCGAGGCGATCAACGTGCATGAGGATAACCCGAACTACGCTGATGTGGACGGGGTGCTGTTCAACAAGAGCTTGACCGAACTTCTGCAATACCCGTCCGGAAAGCCCGGGGAGTACCTTGTGCCCGACGGCGTCACCAACCTTCGCGATTGGTGCATGGTGTACGCCCAATATGTCACTGAAGTGGTCATCGCAGAAAGCGTGGTCCGCATGGGCGAAGGCGCCATATCTGATTGCCCCCTGCTCGTGGTCATAGCCATACCGGGAAATGTCACCTTCTTGGGGGAATGGAATTTCGATGATTGTCCAGCCCTGGCGGAGATCATCGTCGACCCAGCCAATCCGATGTACGTGAGCCAAGACAATGTTCTGTTCAATAAGAACATGACCACCTTGATCAAGCATCCGGAGGCGAAGGCCGGGGATTACGTCATCCCGAACGGCGTTGAAACGATCGTAGGGTACGCCTTCGATTCCTGCGAGGGCCTCACGTCCATCACGGTGCCGGCAAGCGTTGTCTCGATCGAGTACCGCGCGCTGGGCAACTTGTACGCTCTGGAATTCATTCTGTTCATGGGCAACGCTCCGGAATGCGATCCCGACTGGATCGTGCTGATGAACGAATCGTTGGCGGTATACTACTACCAAGGCGCTTCCAACTTCACCTCGCCTACCTGGTTCGGAATAGACTCCTATGCACTGTCGGTGCCGTCAGCCCCGTTGCTGGTATCGGCAACAGCGGACGGGTTAGAGGTAGATCTGGTCTGGACCGCTCCATCCAGCGACGGGAACAGCACCATCACCGGCTACAAGGTGTTCTTCGGGGCCGCTGCTCCGGACGCGCAGTTCGGTTCGACGTTACCGAACGGGACCACCAGCGTCACCGTCACCGGCCTGGAGGCGGACACGACGTATTACTTCGCGGTGAAGGCGGTGAACGCCATCGGGGAATCGGAGCTGTCCAACGTCATGAACGCTACCGCGGTGGCCGAGGACGAAGGGTCCTCCCAGACCATCCTCATCGTGGTCGTCGTGGTGGTCGTCGTGGCTGCCGCCGCAATCGCCATCTGGTGGTTCAAGTTCAAAAAATGATCGACGCCAGGAGAACGGAGAACGTTCCTCGGTCCCTATCAGCCCAGGCCATGCCTTTCCCAGTGCCAGCTTCCGTTCTGACCATGGCATCAATCACATTTAAAATCCTGGAACATATTGCGATGCCGGGGGAATCGAACTGAACCGTGTTATGGAGAGCGTCATCCTCTTCGTGGCCATATTCCTGATGCTGCTCGGCGTGATCTTTCTCATCGCCGCCGGAACGCAGAACCTAATCACCGGCGGAGCGCTGGTGCTGATGGCGGCGGTCCTCATGGTGTTCGTCTACCGCAGCAAGAGGGTAGAGGCGTCCAAACCGACCCTGGTCACCCAGAACTTCAACGTGACCATGTCCGGTTCCGGGCAGATGGAGAAGAAGGAACTGAACTGCAAGTCCTGCGGGGCGCCTCTGTCGGATGAGAATCTAAAGGTAGTGCAGGGCGGGGTCATCATGACCTGCCCCTACTGCGGCACCATATCCTCTTTGGAGGAATCTCCCAAATGGTGAGCCAAATGGAGCGGCATAGGCGTTCCCTCACGGTGAACGTCGTGCTGTTGCTGCTGATATCCTCGCTGGCCCTAGGCGGGCTAGGCGTATTTCATCAATCGCCCCTCGGCGAGGCGAGGGCGGCAGAGTACACCTTCTCCGTGGAAAGGCAGGAGGTCAACGTCACCGTCCTAAGGGACGGCAGCGTGGACATCGATTATTACTTCCTTTTCACCAACGTCGGCTTCCTGGACGGGGTGGACGTTGGGCTTCCGAACAATCATTACGACCCAAGCACCGCTGATGCGACGATAATCGTCAACAATGTCGAATACTCACCGTCGCAAATTCGGGAGTCCCCGTACATAGACATAGGCATGGCCGTCGAGTTCGGGAGCGGCCTGCAGAACACCATCCAGAACGCCGGTGCCTTCGAGCTTTACTTCCACATAAACAACCCGCACATGGTATACGAGAACGAACTGGTGAACGATACGGTCGGGGTAAGTTTCCGCCCGACATGGTTCGACCCGGAGTTCCAGGTCGGTCCGACCAACGAGCTGGTTCAGAGGCTCATCTTCCCGGAGGGCTTCACCGATGGCACTCTGGCCCTATGGGACGAGGATAACATCTGGGACGACTTCTATTGGGACAACATCACCCAGAGGCACGTGGCCGTATGGACCGACACGAACGTCGATCCGGACGGTATCGCCGCCGGGAATTACGATGTAGGCATAGGTTTCCCGAAGGAGTACGTGGAGCAGTACTTCCTGCCCGACCCGGAGATGGACATCCTCGGGGATATCTGGGCATTGGTTTCGCTGCTTCTGCCGCTCATTGTCATGGCCCTGTTCGCCACATTGTTCGTGGTGATCAATGTATCCGTAGCGAGGAAGCGCCGGGGCGATTATTACGAACCGGTGATGAACGTGGTCGGCGCCGGTCCGCGGCGCGACCTCACCGTCGTCGAGGCGGCGGTGGTGCTGGAAAGGCCATTGGAGATGGTCTCCACCATGATCCTCTTCGGGCTGATCAGGAAGAACAAGGTGCGCGTCCTCTCGGAACAGGCGCCTATGCGCCTGCAGAAGCTAGCGGATGTCGGCGAACATCCGTACGAGACGGACTATCTCAAAGCCATCAGCCAGGACGGGGCGGTCAGCAGGGCCGAGCTGAAAAAGGCCCTGGTCAACCTCATCAACACCACCCTGGAGAAGATGAAGGGCTTCGAACAATCCGCTACCCAAAGGTATTACGAGTCGATATGCGACAAGGCCTGGCAGCAGGTCAAGGCGGCCGGGACGCCGGACGAGGCCGCTCTCCAGCTGCAGAAGAACAACGAGTGGATGATGCTCGACCGCGATTATCCGGGACGCATGCAGAGGGACATACTTGTGCTTCCGATATTCTTATACCGGCCCATGCCGGGCGGCGGTACTGCCGGGACCGGCCCGGACGTGGGGAAGATGGCCAACGATTACGTGAACAACGTTCGGAACGCCGCTAACAACCTGGTCAACGACATGCGCGGTATCGCCAACGACGTGGTCAGAGTGACCAACCCGGTGCCGGTGTCCAGCTCCGGCCCGGTGCGTAGCGGAGGGCATTGTGCCTGCGCCTGTGCCTGCGCCTGCGCGTGCGCCGGAGGTGGACGATGACCCTGACGAACTGGTGGCGGGAGCTGAACGGTAAAGGTCTCCGGCAGGGCGTATACAAATATGACGGGCAGGGCGATCTGAAAGGACACCGCTTCCATCTGCGCATCGACTCGGAGAGCAAGGGCGCGCTGCTGATCGACGCCTCTAGCATCATATTCCTGAACGGGACGGCGCTGGATTACGCCCGTTGCGTTCTGGAGGACCGCGACGAGAAGCGTGTG
>JBFYNB010000103.1:0-4323 GCA_041304605.1 Methanomassiliicoccales archaeon | reverse complement strand
TCCAAAGCGCCCAAGGAGTCGATGACCAGGATGTCGTAGTTGATGCGCTTCTTGCTCTCTTCCACGGCGAAGCGGAAGGTATCGAACCACCCGCCCGATTGCGCCTGCAGACGTATCTCGCCCAGGTCCAGGACCTCCACCAGGTTCTCGGGGTTCCCGGGCATGTGCAGGTAGTCCATTTGGCGCATCAGCGACGGTTTGTTCTGCTCCAACGAGATGTAAAGGGCCTTGATGCCCTCCTTCACCGCGTTCTGGTGGAGGATGTAATAGGCCAGGGAGGACTTCATGGTGCCCGCGGCGCCGGAGACCAGAATGATGTTACCCTTCGGTATGCCGCCGGACAGGTTCTCGTCCAGACCGTTGACGAACGTTCTGATCCTAGCCCTCTCCATCTTCACCCTCTTTTCTGTATAGACATTCCAGAATTTATATTGATGCTGGTGCCCCTTGCCGGTTTGATCGCGGTCCGCCTACTAGGAAGTCTGTTATAGCCTTGGAAATAATGGTTAAGCAACATGTCTTGAACGATGTGTTCGGGAAGGGGGATGAAGAGCATGCATATCAGGTCAGGGAATGGCATTCGCCCTTGCTCCGCAATGGTGATGGTCGTCGCGTTCTTGCTTTTATCGAGCGTCATAATGATGTTCGCGGCGCCATCGTCGGCGCTCACCAGCGGCGACTACGAGTACGAACTGATAAACGGTGACTCGGAGGTGATGATCACCGGCTACACCGGGGCCGGCGGGGACATTACCATTCCGGACACCATCGAAGGGTTGCCGGTGACCTACATCGGCGATCTGGCCTTTGACAATCTGGCGTCCTTGACCTCGGTGGCCCTTCCCTCGGGCGTGGAAACGATAGGCGTGGCGGCCTTCGAATATTGCACTAACATGATGCACATCAGCATGCCGGAGGTGACGGCCATAGGGGACCGCGCCTTCAGGTATTGCACTGGGCTTTCGTCATTATCCCTGCCCGAAACCGTCCTGGTCATCGGGAATTCCACGTTCCAGGGATGCCACTCCCTTCATTGGGTGACCATCCCGGACAGCGTGGTCCTTCTCGGGGAGTCCTCGTTCTACAACTGCGCCTCGCTGCTCTCGGTCACCATCGGCGACAACGTGACCTCCATCGGAAAGGAAACGTTCTACACCTGCGGCAACCTGGTCACGGTCGGTCTTGGCGCCAGCGTGGCGAGCATCGGCGATTCCGCGTTCGAGAACTGCGTCTCCTTATCCTCACTTGACCTCCCAGATGGTCTGATGAGCATAGGCGAGCTGGCCTTCGGATACTGTGTTTCGCTGACCGTTGTGGAGATACCGGCGAGCGTTGCCAGCATCGGTCAGGGGGCCTTCGCCTATTGCTACCTGCTGTCGGAGATAGAGGTGGCCCAGAACAACCCCAACTACACCAGCTCGGAAGGGGTGCTGTTCAGCAAGGACCTGAGCGTGCTGGTCCAGTACCCTATCGGCAGGGCGGGAGGGTACGAGCTGCCGGCGTCCGTCAGGACCGTGGGGCCATACTCCTTCAGCTACGCCAACTTCACCTCCTTCCACACCGGGGACCGCTTGGAGATCATTGACGAATACGCCTTCGCCTACAGTTCCATCACCGAACTGGAGATCGGCAACGCTGTTACCGAGATAGGGAAGGGAGCGTTCTACACGAACGGCCTCCTAACCTATGCCAAGATAGGGAACAGCGTGACCTTGATCGGCGATGAGGCCTTCTACAGCTGCGACGCCCTGGAGAACGTGGTGGTGGGGTACAGCGTCGATCACATCGGAACCTGGGCCTTCGGGGACTTCGACAGATGGAGCATCAACCTCTTGTTCAAGGGATACTGCCCGACCTTGGCCACGAACTGGATCTGGGGCACGTACACTAACGTGAATTTCATCACCTGGTCGCCGGACAACGGGTTCACCTCTTACTCGCTCATGGCCATGGCTCCCACCGAGCCGCGGAGCCTGACCGCCACGGCCGGGAACGGCTCGGCCCATCTGGAATGGGTGGAACCGATAACTGATTGCGGCGAGGCCATCGACCGTTACGTGGTGTACGTGAACGGCACGGTGCTCTACGACAACGTGACCGGCCTGAGCTACGATGTTACCGGCCTCACCAACGGCGTGGAATATTCCTTCAAGGTCACGGCGCACAACAGCGTCGGGCTGGGGGACAATTCCACCGCGGTGCTGGTCGTTCCCTCGCCTCCGCCCGATCCTCCGATCAACCTCACCGCGGTGGCCGGGGATTCCTTGGTGAGTCTTTCCTGGGAACCGGGCGCCTATGCTGGCCCGGGGACGCTCGTCTACCACCTCTTCCGGGACGGAACGGAGATATGGAACGGCACCGCCACCTCGTACGTTGACACGAACGTGAGCAACGGCATCACGTACGCCTACCAGGTGGCCGCGGAGAACGACATCGGCTGGAGCCTGAACAGCTCTGAGGCCTCGGCCACGCCGGAGACAGCCCCGGTCCCGCCGGGAACCCCGGCCGGCCTGCAGGCCGAGCCGGGCGATGCGCAGGTGACCTTGAGCTGGACCGCGCCAGGTGATCAGGGAGGCTCCAGCATCACCGGCTATAAGGTCTACCGGGGGACCAGCTCGCTTTCGCTGGTCCTGATCGCCACGGTCACCGGAACGTCGTACATAGATGGGGACGTTGTGAACGACCAGCAGTACTTCTACGCGGTGTCGGCGATCAGCGCCGATGGCGAGGGGGAGCGCACTGACGCGGTGGCGGCGACCCCGGAAGAGGTTTCGGCCGAGGACGGGGATGGCGGCGGAACGCTGATGGTCATAGCACTGGTGATCGCCATCGCCGCCGTGGCGGCGGTCGTGGTGCTGATGCTGCGGCGCAGGAAGTGAGCGAAACCTCTTCCCTTCCTCTTTTTAACGAGGTATGCAGCCGAATAGGATCGATCGGGCCAGGCTTCGTTCTCACTCGCGAGGAAGGCGTAGCCGGCGGAAGTACACTATGAGGAGCACCTGCGCCAGGATTATCGGCAAGGGCAGCCACATTATCCAGGACGGTTTCCAGCCCCAGGTCATGACCGCGCTCAGCTGAGTAGGTTCCATACCAGGGACGTCAAGCGTGACCTCGCGGTCATCGAACCCATCCCCGATTATGATGAGCCTGTAGACGCCAGGCTGCAACTGGAAGGAGAAGTTGCCGTTCTCGTCGGTCACGGCCATGATGGTCCCGTTTATGCTCAGGGTGGCGTTCGCCACCGGCCGTCCGAACTCATCGGTCACCGTCCCGGTGATGGTGGAGCTCGCATAACCGGTATGGAAGGTCCAGGTGATCTCCAGCAGATGGTTCCCATGATCGTCCTTTCCGCTCACCGACACCTCGTACGCGGTGTCCTCCGCCCAGCCTCCCTCCGGAACGAACAGGACGGTGTTCTCCTCCCATGTTACGTTAACCGGAACCCCGTTCACCTTGACCTGCACGCTGCCGCGGTCCATGTCCTCGGAGAAGCGCACCCTCAACGCGGTGTCCGGACGGACCGGTTGGCCGTGGGGGCCGCGCTCCAGCACCTCCGGTACCACCGTATCCACGGACACGGTGAAGTTGACCATGACCTCGTTGCCCACCTGGTCCACCCCTTTGACGCGTATGAGGGAATCACCCTGGGGAACTTCCAGGGAGAGCTGGGTGACCCGGCCGTGGAAGGTCCATGGATCTTCGTTTATCTTGGACCAGATGTCCACCTTTCCCGAGCCGTCGTCCAGGCAGGACAGGTTGAGGTTCAGGACGGTGCTGTTCATCATCGCCCCGTCGGCGATGCCCTCGATCACCAGCTCGGGCGCTTCTTCGTCCACCTCGACCGTCATCGTGAAGTTCTGCCAGGCGGCGAGACCTGAATGAAGGGAGGCGGCCCGGACATGGACGAAGTAGGTCCCTTCCTGCAGTTCCCCTACCACCTCGTCACCCTCCATGGTAAGGAAGCTGGCGTTTGAGATCAGTAGGAAGGCGCAGGGCTCGCTGACCTCGATGCTGTAGGCCAGCCTCAGCGTGGCGAAGAAGGGGCCCTCCGGCGGCGCGGTCAGGAAGACCGGCGGGCCGAGCACGCCGATGGTAAAGGATGCGTTGAGCCAGGAGGAGAGCCGGCCTTCAACGGACAAAGCGGTGACGTTGATCCAGTACTGCCCGGCCTGGCCCAGCTGAGGCGTGCCCTGGTAGGCCGTCCCGTTCCAGATGAGGAAGGGCGCGTCGGTGCTATGCGCTGTTATGGCAACGCTCTCGTTGCAGGTCGGAGCGTATGCGTACGGATCGAGCTCCAGGCCGGCCGGCGGTGCGTTCGTGAAC
>JBFYNB010000102.1:0-4347 GCA_041304605.1 Methanomassiliicoccales archaeon | reverse complement strand
TGCTCGATGTGCGGGGACGTGTGCGCCATCAAGATGGTGCAGAAGTACCTTGAAGAATGAATGGAGCCACTGGAGGGTATTGAACCCCCGGCCTGCGGTTTACGAAACCGCCGCTCTATAGCGGCCCCGTGAAAGGGGCTACCGCTGAGCTACAGTGGCGCTAGGCCGACATCAACCGCTACGTCCATTTAAAATTTGTTGTTTCGGCGATTCAGTCAATTATATTATCTGGCATTCCCCTTCGTCATCAGGGTCACATGATTTCGGAGATGCGTCTGCCGTCCGCGGAGAGGGAGGAGGAGCGAAAGGGCGGTCAGGCCTCGCTCCGTGAGCTTCTAGACACCATCAAGAAGGGGGAGTTCACCGGCTATCTGCGCACCGTTCTGACCTTGGACGGAGATTCTTCGAACGGCGTCCTGGTGTTCGATCAGGGATCGCCGACCGTGGCGCTCTACAGTTTCAAGCCCTCCGGGAACAACAGCGTGGAGATGATGTACCGCGGCGAGCGGGCGGCCGAGTTCACCCTCGGCGATTCGATCTTCCCCGACACATCGATAACGTTGATGAGGGTCGGCGACCGGAAGGCCCTGGAATCGCTCATCGAGGACTACCGTCAGGACCGGGCGCCCGACCTCACCGAGTTCATCATGCACTTCTACCGCGACAATCTGCGGGTGGAGAGCGCCGGCGAAGGACTTGGCGAGGACGTTAACATCCTGGAGCTCAAGCAGGCCATCATGAAGTACCACCGCGAGAAATCGCTGGAGATGGCCAGCAAGCGTGACCTGCGGGACGTGGAGCTGGAATTGGACGATGGCGAGAGCTACCTCGTCGAAGAACAATCCCGGGACTTCTCGCACGGCATCTTCGTCGGCTACCTGGCCAAGGGCTACGCCGGACTGGCGATATCGCGTACCAATCCGCGCCTGCTGCGCAAGTCCTACAACGAGATCCAGGCCGAGCTGATCTGGCTGACGGACCACGAATCGGAGGCGGAGCGGACCATCCCTCCGTCACTGGAGAAGATCGTGGTGGTGCTGGAGGAGTTCATGGAGCGGCAGGAGAAGGCGGTCATTCTGATAGACGACCTGCAGTACCTGATCAGCAGCAATTCGTTCGAAGGGGCGCTGCGCTTCATCAGGTCGCTGGTGGACCGCATCAGCGAGCGGCAGGCCCTGTTCCTATTGTCAATAGACCCGGCCAGCCTGAGCGTGCAGGAACGCTCCATACTGGAGCGGGAGATGCGCCTGGTGCGGGAACGTTAGAGCCGCTTGAGCTCGTCCTTGAAGTCCGAAAGGCGCTCCAGCGCCTGGTCGTAGCGATCGCGGTTCATCGCCACACCGGCGTCCTTGAGGACCTTCACCAGGGTGCGCACGTCCCTGCCCTCGGCCTTGGCGTCCAGAAGCTGGTTCTTCGCCTTGCGCATCTCCGCGCGGGTCGCTTCCGGCAACGAGCGCATGAGCTGCTCGCGCCCTTTTCTAGCGAGTATGCCCATCATCCCCCAGTCGCCGTGGTCCCCGGCGTCCCGGGCCTCGTGCAGCATGCGCTTGGCCTCCCTCGAGTCCAGGTAGAACTGGTCGCACACGTCGATCAGGCGGGATAGCGACTCCGCCAGGTCGTTGGCCTCCAGGTACTTACCCGAGGAACGTTCCGCGGCCTTGCGGCCCTTGGCCGCCGCCTGCAGGGCGCCCTCCATGTCGCCCTCCTCGCGCAGCGAGCGCAGCGCGGAGAGGGATTCGGACACCTCCTTGGGGTCGATGCCGGAGCGGGAGACGATGGAGACCAGTTTCTCCAGGTTGCCCTCCTCCACGACCAGCCTTTCGTCCAGGGCGGCCTTGATGGAGGAGCGGGCCTCCTTGACCATCTGCACCGCGGTGGCCAGGTCCCTCTGCTTTCCTGCCTGTACCGCCTTGTCGATGAGGCGCCGGCCCTCCCCGACCTCCACCTCGTAGTCCTTGGAAATGATCAGCAGCGGTTTCACCTCGGCCACCAGCCTCGGGAACTCCTGACGAAGGTCTTCCTCGCCCTCGTTTGCCAGGCTCTTTCCGCAGGACGAACAGGTCGCGGACTCGATCGGGCAGGACTGGCCGCAGGACGGACAATCCATCATTGGAACTTCCTCGATGACGAACTCCGTGCCGCAGCCCGGGCATTTGTCCGCCTCGCCCACGATGTGCTTTCCGCACTCGGGGCAATCGAACTCGAAAACCTCTTCCTCGTTGGCCTCGCTTTGGTCTCCTGGCATGTGACCCACCCTGCTGGCGTCAGATTGTTCTGTGATTATTTCAAGTTGTTTATTAAATGCCCTGGCCCAAGTACCCGCGGATGATCTGGGCGTCCTCCATCGGAGATGTCGATTCGCAGATGACGGTGGCCTCCCTTCCCGATTCGCGCAGGACGTCGAGCACCATCCGATGGTCCAATCCCTCCCCCAGCCGAAGATGCTTCCTCTCCCCGGCGGCGGTGAACTCGATGCCGCTGAGATGACAGTGCAGACGGGCGACCTGCGATAGCGATCCCAGCAGGAGGTGCAAGCGTTCTTCGCTGAGCGGCGGGCCTCTGGCCTGGAGGTGCGCGAAATCCACCACCGGCAGGACGCCGGGGACCTGGTCCATCACCTCCAGTATCTCCGGGACAGTGCCCCAGGCCGCCTTCTTGCCCATGGTCTCCAGGCCTATGACCGCTTTTAGCGACTCGGAGTCCGCCGCATCCCGGACCCTCATGAGCGAATCGATCACATTCTTCGTGCTGCTCTTTTCGTCATCTCCGTAGGTGGCGGCGTGCACGACGACGACCCACGCTCCGAACGCCTCGGCCCCGCGCAGCGCCCTCAGTATCCATTCCTCGCTCTTCGTCCTGGTCTCCGGCGATGACGAGTTCAGGTTTATGTAATAGGGCGCGTGGACGCTCAGCAGCACCCCGCCCTCCTTCGCTTCCGACCGGGCCTCCCCCGCTTTGATCGGATTGTAAAGCACGTTCCGTACGAACTGGACCTCGAGAGCGGTAAGACCGGCCGCCTTCACCTTGCGCACGGCGTCCGCCGGGGAGCGCGAGCCTTCGGGATATCCGGCCGGGCCGGTGCGAATCATGAATATGAATCGGATGCCACGATAAAGTAAATTGCCGCGGCGCACAATGTAAATATCCGGGTGGGGATTGTAAGACTGGGAGGAGAATGAAGCAGTACAACGTTCCGGTGGAGAAGCCCGCCGACGTCAACGTGATAATCGGGCAGTCGCACTTCATCAAGACCGCCGAGGACCTTTACGAGGCCATGGTGAACTCCGTTCCCCAGGCCAAGTTCGGCGTGGCGTTCTGCGAGGCCTCGGGCGATCGTTTGGTCCGAGTGGAGGGCAACGACCCTGAGCTCAAGGAATGCGCCAAGCGGAACGCCCTCAAGGTCGGGGCCGGCCATACCTTCTTCGTGGTCATGCGGGACGCTTATCCCGTTAACGTATTGCAGAGGATCAAGCAGGTGCCCGAGGTTTGCTCGATCTTTTGCGCCACCGCGAACGAGGTGGAGCTGGTGGTGGCGGAGAGCGCTCTTGGGCGCGGCATAATAGGAGTGATAGACGGACAGATGCCATTGGGGGTTGAGCAGGATGAGGACGTTCAAAAACGAAGAGGATTCCTCCGGAAGATCGGATACAAGCTATGAGGAACCGGACCTCTACGAGGTCCTGGGCAAGTATTACGACGTGTGGTACGAGGACCAGGTGGACGACACCCAGTTCTACCTGCGCCTGGCGGAGCAGGTCGGCGGGCCGGTGCTGGAGTGCATGTGCGGCACCGGGCGCAGCCTGATCCCCCTGGTGGAGGAAGGATACGAGGTCTGGGGCTTTGACCGCAGCCATTCCATGCTTGACCGGTTGACGGCAAAGATGGAGCACATGGACGATGAGGTCCAGGCCAGGGCGAGCGTGCACCACGCCGACATGAGGACGTTCCAGTGCCCGCGCAGATATCGTCTTATCGTTGTTCCGTTCAACGCCTTCCTGCATCTTCTGGAGAGGGAGGGGCAGGAGGCCGCCCTGCGCAACGTCGCCGAGCACCTGGAGGACGGTGGACGGTTCGTCATGAGCGTTTTCAACCCGCGCCTGGACCGGCCGGAGGAGCTGGTCCGTCATCGCGGGACGAAGACCATGCTCAACGGGGAGATCGTCTCCAAGTTCGAGGCGCAGACGTTCGACCAGCCCCGGCAGCGCACCACCGTGCACTATTTCATAGATATCTCCCGCCAGGACCGGGAGATGCGCCGGGTCACGGCCTGCTTCACCATTCGCTACAGCCTTCAAGGTAAAAGCCATATCCCGACCATGGTCCGAATGGGCAGCCGAACCTGCAGCA
>JBFYNB010000101.1:0-4364 GCA_041304605.1 Methanomassiliicoccales archaeon | reverse complement strand
GAATCCCCAGCGTTCAATCTGGAGATATCCTTCCGGCTCAAACCCCTGGTGAGCACCGGGATGGTCCAGCCCCCATCATACTGCCTCATTCCCAGGAGCCATTGCATCCCTCTTTCCACCCTCTCGTCCTCTGCGTATCCAGCCTGTATGAGCAGGGACAGCATCTCGCCCGTGTAATATGTGGCGTACTGCCCTCCGATCATCCCCCGGAGGTCCCCCTCTTCGGTCTGGGTGGAAAAAAGGAACTCAGCCGCCCTGGCCACCTCGGGGACCTGCCGCTCCAGTTCGTAATGGTGGACCAGGCGCCGGAAGTTCTTGAACGACATCACCAATCTCGCGTGATGGTCCAGGAGCCGGCCCTTGGTCGGGTTCCATGAACCGTCCGCGCTCTGCGCCCTGAGGAATCCCTTCACCTCCCGGCATTCCATGGCCGCCTTGACGGTATCCCTTTCCCTTTTCAGAAGGTACCTCTCGACGTAAATAGGGAGGACGCCGTCAGCGGCGAGAAGGTGGTCCGTGGGATCGATGGAGAGCCATTGCGTCCACTGCATGAGTCGGGATTCGTGGAACATGACATAACGTTGCCGTTCGTGAAGATGTCCTTGAGCGGTTCGTTGATGGACCATGCCATCAAGGATCAGGCAGGCGTGTTTGAAGGAGGATATTTTTATACTAGTACATATTATTAATTACCATATTTTTAGGCAAATACAATACCATTTTAGAAAATCCTAGATATTTGACTAATAAATTCATATAAAAACAACAAGCGTCTATGCGGTCTCCCTCAAACAACTTTAAGGTGAGATCACGATGGAATCGAACGCTAGCGGTGAGCCCGCATTATCGACCATGTTCAATGCCAAGTTCGAAGCCCACAGAGGTATCGCTGAAGAGCTTGAGGCGATGCGCATCCCTGACCTGCGGGTGGTGGCCGGGAAGGGGGAGACCGAGCTGTATTGCCGGGACCAGGCCGACGTTCCCCAGATGCTCAAGGACGTTCTCATACGCTACGTCCCGGACGTGGTGGTGCAGCCCTTCACCCCGGAAGCTACGGTGGCGGCCTTGGAATTCGCCAAGGCCCGCGGGCTGCCGGTGGTGCCGCGCGGATCTGGGTCATCTCCCTTCGGCGGCTCCATCCCGGTGAACGGGGGCATGGTCCTGGACGCCGGCAATCTGGACAGGGTGCTGTCGGTGGACAAGGACAAGAAGCTGGTCAAAGTGCAGGGCGGATGCCGCTGGGCGGACGTGGATAACGCCGCCTCGAAGCATGGCCTGCGCCTCATCACCTGCCCTTCCAGCCGCTTCTCCACCGTGGCCGGTTGGATCTGCGGCGGAGGCTACGGGGTCGGCTCCCTGGGAGGAGGGCATCTGAGCCAGATGGTCATCTCGGCAAAGATAGCGACCGACCGTGGTGTTATGACGTTGCAACCGCCCCAGGAGGAGTTCTGGGCGCTCTTCGGCAGCGAGGGGCAGCTGGGCGTCGTTACCGAGGTGACGCTGAGGGTAAAGGACATCGATGCCTCGTCCAAACCTCACCTGTTGTTATTCCAGGACCTGGACCGGGCGGTGGAAGCGGCGGAGAGATTGCGTCGCCTGGACCCCCTCCCCGAGGACCTAATATACTTCTCACCGGGCAAATTGCGGTACGCCAACAAGTTGCTGCACGGAGAGCACTTCGGTGACGGGCATGCCCTGCTGGTGACGTCCGCTAACGCTGCTTCGGAAAAGGCGATCAACGATCTGCTAAGGACCTTAGGCGTCATCGAGGAGAAGGAGTACCAGGCCCGCTTGTTGGCGCATGAGCGATATTTTCCGATGAAGCTCCGGCGGCTGGGACCGGGCATGCTGGGAGCGGAAGTGCTGGCGCCGATGAACAAGCTCAAGGATATCCTGCACCGGGCCGAGGACCTGTGCCAGGAGTTCGCTCTGGACCCCTTGCTGGAGGTGCACTTCCTTCAAGGACCGGATTCGCTTCTGCTCTGCTATTATCTTACGGACCAGGTGAATCAATCCCTGTACACCCTGGACGCCGCGAAGTCCATGGTCGTCACCTCCTCGTTGATCGGGCTGGGCGCTCGCCCCTATTCTCTGGGCGTTTGGAACAACTCCTTCGCCGACCACTGGCCGAAGGAGGAGATGGAACGGCTGAGGAAGGCCAAGGACAAGCTGGACCCTTCCGGCATAATGAACCCGGGCAAGTACTTCGCCCTGAAGGGTCGGATGTTCGGGGGAGCGGGGATGGTTTTCAGTCCGCTAGGTTCCGGAACAGGATTCCGGACCATGGCCCAGCTGCATGCCCCGTTGGGCCTGCTGTTCCGTTCGCTGTCGACCGTTTCCCGCAAGGCCATGGGCCCACGGAAACGCGATCCGCTTATCGACATGGCCAATCAGTGCGCGATGTGCGGCGCCTGCGTCAGCGTCTGCCCCGCTTACGCATTGACCAACGATGAACGGGTGACCGCCCGCGGCAAGCTGCTTACCGCCAAGGCCCTCAGCGAAGGGAAGGATATCACCAGGGAGCATGCGCATCGGACGTTCCTGTGCATGAGGTGCAAGGCCTGCGAGCAGGTGTGCCAGTCCAAGCTGGAGCTTATGACCGCGTACGAGGACCTCGAAGGCCGCCTGGAGAAGATCCATGGCAAGGACGCGGCGGAGATCGAGCGTTTCGTGCGTATGGCCGAAATAAGCCCGCGCTACGAGGAGCTGGTAGAAAGAGGCTTGGTGCTGGGAGCGCCCAAGAACGGCATGGGGGGCGAGCGCGATGTATGAGCGCTACCACATCCACGTCGTGCCCACGTTGGGAAGGCACGATCCCGTCCCGAAGTTCGTGGTCCGCCGGGCGGAGAACTGCATCAACTGCGGGAGATGCGAACGGGCGTGCGTGTACGGCGCGCACAAGCGTGATACGAACGATCCGCGCAAGATGGCCGAGCCTGACAGTACGCTATGCAAGAACTGCTTCCGTTGCGTGGTCGAATGCCCGCAGAGAGCGCTGTCGATAAAGGTCAACGAGGAGTTCAAGGCCCTCGGAAAAGGAGTCTGGACCCCGGTGCGGGTCAGCACCATGTGGAATGAGGCGGAGAACGCCAAGATCCCGGTGCTCGGGGCAGGTTATCGCGGCAACTTCTCCGGGCCTGGTTACGATGCGATGTGGACCGACATGTCCGAGATCGTCCGGCCCACCAGGGACGGCATCCACGGCCGGGAGTTCATCTCCACCAGCGTGGACATCGGGCGCAAGCCGCCGCTGTTGAGGTTCGATGAGAAAGGAACGTTGATGACGCGGATGGGACCGATAGTCGATCTGCCGGTCCCCTTCCTGCTGGACGTGTCCCGCATCACGGTCACCGACAACGCCCTGAGGGGCGTGGCCGGTGCGGCCAAGGAACTGGCCACCCTGTTGGTGCTTCCCTTGGATTCCATGAGCAAACTGAACGGGGAGGCTCCGGCCGAAATGCTGGTGCCGCTGATCTCCAGCGTTCAGGACCTGGAACGCGTTCCGCCCCCGGTGCGCATGGTGGAGATCCCCGATTCGCCTGAATGGAAGGTCTTGGTTAAAAAGATCAAGGAACGGAGACCTGACCTGCTGGTCTCCATCCGGGTCGAGCCGTCCAAGGAGCTCATGACCTCGATCGATGATATGGCCAGGGAGGCGGACGTCCTCCATGTGCTGTTCGCGGAGAGCGGAATGGACCATGATGGACGATACGCCAGGGACACGATGCGCCAGCTGCACCGGCACCTGGTGAAGGCCGGGCTCCGGGATGGGGTCACCGTGATCTCGTCCGGAGGACTGGCCGCCGCGGAGATGGTGCCCAAGAGCATCATCTGCGGATCGGACGCGGTGACGTTGGAAACTGCGTTGCTGGTCGCCCTGGGCTGTCATGCCTGCGATGCCTGCGGCAAGGACTGCCCCTCCGACCTGAGGTCGGCGCCGGAGGAGTTCGTGAGGTGCCGGGTGACCAACCTGTGCAGCGCCTGGAGGGACCAGATGCTGGAAATGCTGGGCGCCATGGGCATCAGGGAAGTGCGGCGGCTCAGGGGCGAGACCGGCCGCGCGATATTCCAGGAGGACGCGCATCGCGACGCCTTCTCCGACATCACGGGAGGTGGTAACGTTGACTGAACAGTACACATGCGTTCCGGAGGCCTCTTGGATACCGTCCGAGAGGCTGAAGTTCGTTAACCGCTACGTGGTGGAAAGGAAGGACACCTGCATCTCCTGCGGGCTCTGCGCTTCGTTGTGCCCGTACGGAGTTCATCAGAGGATCGAAGGGCACGCCAAGGTGCTGCCGCCCTTCGACCAGAGATGCATCGGACCGTCCTGCGCCAGCAACGATTTCCATTGCGTATCCCACTGC
>JBFYNB010000100.1:0-4487 GCA_041304605.1 Methanomassiliicoccales archaeon | reverse complement strand
TCTGGGCGGCATACTGGAAAGAACGTTCCGTTTGGCCGGCGCCCAGCTGCTGATCCTATCCGTCATCGCCGTCTTAGCCTGGATGGTCAGGGACAGTCCCCTGCTGACCAGGTGGCCCAAGCTCGTCGTGTCCTCCACCTTCCTGTTGGCCACGGCGTTGATCGCCCTGGAAGGTCTGGCGGTCATCGTCATGGCGGTCAATATACGCATAGACGATTTCAGCGGCGTCGGTGAAAGATATGTGGTTCTGGGCGGTCTGCAGATGGCGCTGCTCGCCGTCATCGCATTGTTTTGCTGGGCCAGGGGCCAAGGCATCACAGCGAGGTTCAAGCTGGCAAGCACCGCAGCAGCGGCATTCGTGGTACTGCTGCTGCCCATTGCCCTGCTGCTATGAGAAAACAAATGATTTATTTATCTCCTGCATCTTTGATTCGCTGAAGATAACCATGACTGGTAGAAGACTTGGGTTGGGGCTGGATACCGGCGGGACCTACACCGATGCCGCGATCGTCGATATGGACACCCTTGAAGTGCTGGCCAAGGGCAAGTCCCAGACCACCTATCATAATCTGTCCATAGGAATTCTCGGAGCTATCGACGAGGCTTTGCGAAGCGACGCCTATGACCGGGCGGACATTCAGTTCGTCGGGCTTTCGACGACATTGGCGACCAACTCCATCCTCACGGGAAAGGGGGGAAAGGTCGGGCACATCGGCATCGGCTGGACGCCCATGGCCGATTACCGTTCGGGTGCGGACATGGACGCTTACATCAAGGGCGGCCATGGGGTATGGGCTCAGGAGATAGCACCCCTTGATACCGAAGCTTTGGAGGAGGCCATCCAAAAGATGCAGGCGGAGGTCGATTCGTTCGTGGTCTCCAGTCATTTCAGCGTTTACAACCCTGCTCACGAGCTACAGGCTGCCCGCATGATAAAGCAGCGCACCGGACTGCCGGTCGTGCTCGGTCATCATCTCACTTCCCAGCTGGGCGTACCGGAGAGGAGCGTCACAGCGGTGCTGAACGCTCGACTCCTTCCGATAATCTCTGATTTCCTGGACGGCGTGGAGAGTTCCCTGAATGAAAGGGGCGTCGACGCCACCATATTGGTGTTCAAGGGCGACGGGACATTGATGAACATCGAGAAGGCCAGGGAGAGGCCGGTGGAGACCATCCTGTCCGGGCCGGCGGCCAGCCTCATGGGCGGCAAGTTGCTGTGCAAGGAGGACAACTTCATTGTCGTGGACATAGGCGGAACCTCCACCGACATCGCCTACCTGGACGATGGTTTCCCGCGCATCTCCAAGGAAGGGGCGACGGTCGGCCACTGGCGGACCCGCGTTCGGGCCATTGACATCTGGACGGTGGGTTTGGGCGGGGATTCCCACGTGGTGTCCGATCAGCGTGGTAACTTCAAGATCGGGCCAGAGCGCGTTGTGCCACTGTCCGTCGCCTCCGCTTCCTATCCCGGGATCAAGGAGCGGATGAACGATACCAGCGAGACGAACTACTATGTTCACATCGAGAGGGCGACCACCAAGCTTTCCGTCAAGGAAAAGGATGTGTACGAGTTCGTCAAAGCCCATCCCATATGCACCCTGGAGGAGATCCGCCTCGGCAATCCGGAGGTCTACACCTACCGGGACGTGGTCAAGCATCTCAAGGACCGCGGGTTCCTGCAGATGACCGGCCTTACAGCCACGGATTTCATGCACGTGCAGGGCTACTTCGAGCGCTTCGACATCGAGGCGGCCCGCCTGGGCGTCCAGTTCATGGCCAACTGGGGTCACAAGTCCTTCGAGGAATACGTCAAATCGTTCCAACAGGAGTTCATCACTCGCGTAGGCGAGGAGATCATGCGAAAAGTGGTCCTGGATGAATCGGGGGAAATGCCGAACAGTCCTGGCTTCAACTACCTGCTCCGTTCCACGGTGAACGGCAACCTGGGAAGCAGCATAACCACCAAAACCGGATTGGACCGTCACCTGGTGGGCATCGGGGCGCCGACCCACATCTACATGCCGCCGCTCGAGGAACGGATGAACGTCAAGGTCATCATGCCCAAGGACCACGATGTCGGCAACGCCGTTGGCGCCGTATGCAGCCAGATTTCCGAGACGGTCACCGCGCAGGTCTTTCCGAACATGGACAACCTGTTCTTCGTCCTAGGTCCGTTCGGCACGCCCGTTACCTACAGCCACGTGGAACAGGCGATAGGAGCGGCCCGCCGTCAGGCCGAAGAGTACGTACGAAATCGAGTTTACGAGGCGGGAGCGCAGAACATCCGCGTACGCAGCGACACCTATGAGAACAAGTTCTACGGCGGAGACAACGTGGAAGGGGAGCAGACAGCCTGGGTGGACATTATCGCAAGGGCCACGGGAGATCCGGCTCCCAAGGCGAAGAAATGACCTTATGCATGGTTCCCCCGGTCAGATGTCGAACTAGATATCAGCAAAACGCACACGCAGGAATTCTGCTATCTCGTCTCTGACCTGGCGGAACGCCTCCATTCGTTCATCTTCCGTTCCTTCCACGGTCGATGGGTCAGGGAATCCTGCATGTTCTTGCTCCTTCGCCCCGGGGAAGAAGGGGCAAATCTCGTTCGCTCCGTCGCAGACGGTGATCACGAGGTCGATAAGTTGCCCTTTGAACTCGTCGAGGTGCTTCGATCGGTTGCTGGAAATGTCGATTCCTTGTTCAGCCATCGCCCTTATTGCCAGGGGATGCACCTGGCCTGGTCTAGTTCCGGCGCTGAAAGCGACAATTTTGCCGGCGAAAGAGCGATTGGTCAATCCCTCGGCCATCTGGCTCCTGGCCGAGTTGTGCGTGCATATGAATAGCACTCGGAAAGGCATGGAAGGGATTCGGCGTAGGTGATATTTCAACTTTTTATGAATCATGCTAAGAAGCTCTAAAGCTTTTTCAGATATCATTTCTCGGAGCAGCTTTCCTAGCACTGTAGAACTCCGTGCTTTCCGTTTCTGACCTTTTAGAATCTTTTTTCTTGGTACTGGTAAGAAAGAACGGAACCGGTAGAACGATTTATGGAAAGTGAAGAAAAAGAAAAGGAAAGAAAAGAAAAAAAAAGAGATTTGGGGGCGTTTAGCCCTTTACGGCCTTGACGATGGCGCCCAGGTTGTCGTTGGATATGAGGGCGGACAGTCCGCATCCCGGAGAGATCACGTCGAAACCGGCGGCCACGCAACGCTTGGCATGGGCCATGCAGTCGGCAGGGGTTCCCTGCAGCAGCGGGTTGACGACACCGATGTTTCCGATAAGGGTGGCGCGCTTGTTGACGATCTTGACACCCTCTTCCGGAACGACCTTCTCCTCGATGGACAGGGCCTTGCATCCGGTGTTGATCATGTTGTTGAGGATGTCGGTGGTGTTGCCGCATATGTGCAGAACGCCGGTGGCTCCCTTGACCGGGGCCAAGCTGTCAGCGATGTATGCGCCCGCGTACTCGTTGAACATGTCAGGAGATAGCAGGTCGGTGCTGGCGGACGGCTCGGACATCTGAACCACGTCGGCTCCGGCGTCGGCCAATGCCTGGCTGTATCCCTTGCAGATCACGTTGGCGGCCTTGGTCCACTTGTGCACTAGGTCCGGGTCCACCATGATGTACAGCACGAGGTTCTCGGTGCTGACCAGGTGACCGGCCAGGGTGAACGGTCCGGTGTTACCGGCGATGACCGGGTACTCGGCACCGAACTGGGCCTTCATCTTCCTGATAGCCTCCTGGCAGATGGCCGCGCGGCCGCTCTTCAGGAAGTCATCGACGGACATCAGGGCGGGGTCGTCCTCGAGAGTGAAGGGGTGTCCCTTCACCATCGGGGTCCTGTCCTTCCGGCCCGGGTCCACGGTGGTGACCTTCAGGCTGTCTATCTCGGCGGTCAGGCAGAACGGGGCCCTTACGGCCTCGAACCCGAAGACCTTGGCCTGTCCAGATCCCAGCAAGACCATCTTGTCGACGTCGTAGTGGGCTTCCGGCCAGGAAACGCCAAGCTTATCCATCTGTCCCATGGTTGCGCTCTGGGTGAACACCGCGACCGGCGGCCGGTCGTGCTGCTTCCCCGCCAACGCATCCAACACTCTGTCCCTTGGAGTCAATTTTTCAGACAAATTCATTCCCCCTATAAATCCAGTAGGATTCTGACCTGTTCCGAGTATCTAATTTTCCGTACATTAATCTATCGGGGGAGCATGGAGGAGGAGCATCCATTAACACCAGTTAATTTTTATAATCTGGCTAAGTTCTAGCCTATTGAAACGATTGTAAATTATTTAACAAGCGTTCAACCAACGTTCCGCGCTTTGATACAGCATTTGGCGACACCTTCGCGCAGGGCGATAATGTTCTCTATAGGGGTCTTGAAGGCCATCTCGCATCCCGGGGCGATCATGTATCCTGGAGATTCGCCCCAATCGGACATCATCGCCTTGACCTCCTTCTCCACCTGCGCCGGGGTGCCTTTGAAGAGCAG
>JBFYNB010000099.1:0-4580 GCA_041304605.1 Methanomassiliicoccales archaeon | reverse complement strand
CCCGGTTAGATCCTGAGATAATACGGCCTCGGCGTTCGGGTTAATAAGATTCGCTGGATCATAAGTTCCTTCAACTTCCATGGCCCCTGCGGATGTGAATCCCGGAGCAAGATACTCCGCATACCCGAACGTGTCCGGAGTCCCTGCAACAAAGTCGTCAGCGGTCCGGTACTCGGCCTTCAGCGTTACGCTTTGCGCCTCACCCTCATCGAAGACCAGTCCGCCGATGTCGAAGCCGGTTACGGTCAGGGTCTCGGTGGACGCCAAGGTGACGTTCCCCGAGTCGTTCATCTGAATAAGCGATACATCCTGTCCGGTCGAGACGGAGTCGGGATTCCTCTCGAACAGATAGGCGACGTCGACCGACTGGTTCGCGGCGGAGGCGAAGGAGTAGGAGTAGGTCTCCTCCTCAAGCATCGGCCTGCCCGGTACCGCGGTCATCTCCGAATCGTACAGCTGCACATCTGCGGACATCGCAGTGAACAGGGGACCGTTGATAACGGTCCGGTGGGCGATCAAGGTGGCATCGTCCACCAGCAGGTGTCCGTTGAAGTCCAGGTCGGAGTCCTCGGCGTACAGAAGTCCGCCGTTCCTGACCAGGACCCCGAGGGCGTAATCAGAAAGGTACAGTTCCCTCTGCACCTTGAGGGTGGAGTTGATCATTAGCAGCTGACCGCCGTCCTCCACCACCAGTTTGTTGATGTGCCCATCGTAGTTGAGGAACGTCAGTTGACCGTTCGTGACGGTGACCACTCCTCCGGCCCTGATCACCAGGTCGCCGCTCATCGGCGAGTTCCCGCTGATCTGCCATTCGCTTATCGTGAAATCCTGCCCAATGTACACGTCTCCGCCCACTTCCGACGGAGACAGCGCTTCGCCCGCCCCCGGTACCATCAGCACCAGCATTCCCGCGAACGCTGAGCAGACCATGCACCATACGACAAGCAAGCTCAATGCCTTAGTTGCCCCGACCCCTATTTTCATAATCCCACCTTGTATAACGGTCTATAAATTTACGCCAGGTAAAATAGAATGTTCTGATTATAAATAAATATGTTTAACTGAATGCTTTTCCGATAGTATGCTGGCTAAGGGAGAAAAAATTGAGAGGAAGGTCATTTCCTCTTGATGATCTTCCTTATCGACACTGGCTTCTTCTCATCGACGGACGGTTGAGGCTCCGGCGCCGGGGGAGCTGGCTTGGCCTTTTCTTCCTCGGCGATCCGTTCCGCTTCCTTCCTAGCCTCTTCGGCGGCGCGCTCGGCCTCCCGCCTCTCCTCGGCCGCCTTGCGCTCCGCTTCCTTCCTAGCCTCTTCGGCGGCGCGCTCGGCCTTCTTGGCCTCAAAGGCCTTTATCGATTCCTCGTCCAGCTTCTGACCGCAGGCATAGCAGCGCTTGGCGGCACCGTCGTTGATGGTCCCGCAGTTAGGGCATTTGATCTCCGGAAGGGGGGCGGCTTCGACCTTCTTCTCCGGCTCCGCCTGAGGGGGCTCCTCGGCCTTGTCTGGCCCGGGTTCCGCCTGTGGGGGAACTGGCACTGCAGGTTCCTTCGCTTCCTCCTTGACCTCCGCCTTCTCGGCGGAAGGCTCGACGGCCGGAATTATCGGCTCCGTGACGTCCTCGACCTTGGTCACCAGGGATTGGGCCACCTTCTCTTCGGCCTCTCCGCCCTCGAACGATTCCGTTACCGGAACGGGGGTGCCCTCGCGCCTCATCATCACCGCCTCCCTGGCCGTCAGAGCTTCCTCTCTTTCGGTGAGCGAACGTTCCCAGTCCACCAGGCGCTTCTGCTCCTCCATGGTGACGCGTTTGCCGGTGGCTAGCGCGTCGGCCTGCTCTTCCATGACCTTGATCTTGGCCAGCATCTCCTCCCGGCGGGCGTTGGTCGCTTCCAACGATTGCTTGACCAGGTTGACCTCCTCGTGCATCTGCTCTTCCATCAGGGCGATCTTCTTGGTGACCTCGCGCATGCTCGCGTCATGCTCGCTGGCCTGCTGGAACAGAGAGCGCACCTGCTCCTCCTGCTGGAGGACCTCGCGGTCCCGCCGCTCCAGGTCCACCCGCAGGCGGTGCATCTCCTCCTCTCTCGTGCGCAATTCCACGTTGAGCGCCGCCAGCTCCCTCTCCATGCGGGTAACGGCCTCTTCCCGGGGTATGACCTTGGCCTCGCGGTCCTTCAGCTCCGCGTCCTTGGAGGCCTGGGACTGCTGAACCTGGTCCAGCTGGTCCTCCTTGGACCTCAGGGTCGATTCCCACTTCTCCAGGTCCTCCTTGCGCCTCTTTATGTCGGCCTCCTGGACCTTTATCTTTTCCTTGAACTCCTCGATTACCTGCCAGATCGGAATTTGCTCGTCGGACATCGCGTCACCTCATCATATTCAAGCCAGGGTTGGCCCCAGCACCGTGAGGCCTTTATCCCCGACCTCCAGGGTATGTCTTTCCATGCTGTGCTCGCAGGCCCGCATCTTCTCCACCCTCATGTACCGCACCAGCTTGCCGCGGGTGCGGTCCAGGCCCAGCTCTATTATGCCGTCGACCAGGAACCCCTCGTCGCCCAGCAGCTCGGAGGGAGTGTTCGGTCCTCTCTCCATGACTATGAAACACGTCAAGTTATAATCCCTCAGGGTCTTGAAGAAGTAGAACATCTTCTTCCGTATCCCCTTGACATCCTCCATGAGGGAGTAGAGCGCCCCTAACGAATCCAGGGCGAACACGGTGAACTGGTCGCCGTGCTTCTTCTTGTGATAGCTGATCATCTGGATTATGAAGTCCATGTAATCGGTGGGCGCGTCCACCTCCACTATCTCGTCCAGCTCCCGCAGGTCGGTGAAGTCTGATATCTCCATCTTGTCGTTCAGCGCGATGTTCAGGCTGCGCATGTTGCGCAGGTGGCTGTCCGCGGTCTCTTCCAATGTGACGTACAGGCCGAACTCCCCCGACTTCTCCAGATAGTTCGAGATGACCGAGTAGCAGAAGGAGGTCTTCATGGAGCCCGGAGGACCGGTCACCAGAACTACCTTCGGCGCCTCAATGTCGGTTCGGAAGACCTTTTCCAGCCCTGGTATAGAATCGCGCAACAATCGAGCTCACCGCCGTGCCTGACATGTCCAGATATGACCATCCGGACCCTGCCCAGGCTCTAGATGGTATTCCGATGGGAGCATAAAGATATTCGCCCTCTCACTCCTCCTCTTCCTCGGGCGCATCGTTCTCTGGCTCCTCTGGCTCCTTTATCTCCGGGAAGGCGGCGTCATCGTGCACCTCCGCCTCCTGGACGGCCTGCTCCTCCTTGCGGCCAGCCAACCTGGCCACGGCGATCACCTTGTCGTCATCGCGCAGGTCCATTACGGTTACGCCCTGCGTCGCCCGTCCCATGACCCTAATGTCCGCCACCCGTATGCGCTGCACCATGCCGTTCACGGTGGCCAGGATCAGCTCGTCGTCCTGCTCCACCTCCATGACCGAGACGACATCACCGTTGCGGCCTTCGGTGCGGATGGTTATGACGCCCTTGCTGCCGCGGTGGGTCTTGCGGTACGTGTCCCGCTCGTCATCCACCTCTTTCTTGCCGACCACGGATATCTTGCCGTAGCCGTTCTCCGTCACGGTCAGCAGATGCGAATCGGATGTCACTATGGCCATGCTGACCACCTCGTCGTCCTTGTCCGGACGGATACCGATGACGCCGTGCGCCGGGCGGCCCATAGGCCGCACCTGAGCCTCATCGAAGCGGGCTGCCAGCCCTTTCCGGGTGGCCAGGATTATCTCCTTCGAACCGTCGGTTAATTTGACGTCCACCAGCTTGTCGCCCTCCTCCAGCCCGACGGCGATGAGGCCGCGCGAGCGGATGTTGGCGTAAGCGGACAGAGGGGTCTTCTTGATTATCCCGGCCCGGGTGGCGAACACCAGGTAATGGTCGCCCGCCAGCTTCGTTATCGGGCGGGTGGCCATGATATTCTCGCCCTCCTCCAGCTTGGGCAGCAGGTTCACGATGGGCTTGCCCTTAGACTGGCGGGAGCCGACCGGCACCTGCCACGCTTTAAGCGAATACATCTTCCCGAGGTCGGTGAAGAACATCACGTAATCGTGGGTCATGCTGACGAAGAGGTCCGTCACCACGTCCTCCTCCTTGGTCTCCATGCCCATTAACCCCAGTCCTCCGCGGCGCTGCTGCTTGTAGGTGTCCAGCGGCATGCGCTTGATGTAGCCGTCCTGGGTGATCATGAGCACCATCTCCTCGTTGGGGATGAGGTCCTCGATGTCCATGTCCAGGGCGTGGGCGACGATGTCAGTTTTACGCTCGTCACCGTACTTGTCCTTCATCTCCAGCGTTTCCGCCTTGATGATGCCCATGATGCGCGATTCGTTCGCAAGGATGTCCTCCAGGTCGCGTATCAGCTTCTCGATCTCCTGGAACTCGGCCTGTATTGCCTCCAGCTCCAGGCCGGTCAACTTCTGCAGACGCATGTCGAGGATCGCTTTCGCCTGCTCCTCGTCCAGCTCGAAGCGGGCCATGAGGCCGTTGCGGGCCTCCTCGGGGGAGTTGGCCGATCGGATTATATGCAGCGTCTCGTCCAGAG
>JBFYNB010000098.1:0-4599 GCA_041304605.1 Methanomassiliicoccales archaeon | reverse complement strand
CACCGGGAGCAGCAGCGAGAAGATCTCCGCGGCCGCCAGACTGACCAGAGATACGGGAATGGATACGCTTCCGCGGGCACCGCTCATAGTAAGAAGCATCCAAAGGCAGGCGCAGGAACCGATCAGGCCGGGCAGCCACATGAGCTGAGCTATTCCGACCTCCCTTCCCTCCAGCTCCAGTACCGGCCCTCCCCAGAAGATCATGACCAAGGAAGAGAGTAACATGAGGAAGGAGAGGCTCGACCATATCGCCACCCGAGACCTCAGCCGGTTATCATCCACACAGAAGGAACGTTCCTTGAGCATCATTAAACTTACCTATCACTGGCGGCGGAGGGAGTGGGCGAGGGCTCCGGCCACCGCCCCCAGCGCGGTGCATGTCTCCAACGAGCGGCCGTCGAAGGTCACGTCCAAATGATGCCTGGCCAGCTCGCGCACCTCCTTGGGGACGCCCTTGGGGCCGGCGCCGAAGATCAGGCACACGCTCTGGCCGTTCCGAAGGAGGGAGACCAACTCCCCCATCTCCATCCTCCTCTGCGGTTCGGGATCGCACGTCGTCAGCACGGGAAGGCCCAGCTGGGGCGGAAGACCCTTGGAAGGATAGGGGAAGCTCTGGAAGCGGCCCCTGGCGGCCAGCTCCTTGAGGTACGAGCCGTCCTCGCCGATGGAGGTGGTGGAGGCCACCCAATCGGCGACCTCCACGGGAAGACGGAGGTCCTCCGGGAACGGGAAGCCCAGGGTGACCAGGTTGAAGTCGTAGGCCAGGGCCAGCGGCCCCGCTCTGGCCAGTATCCTGCGGTGTGCCTCGCGGAAAACGCGGGGGTCGTAGGAGTTGTGTATGGCGATGGTGGCCCGGCCGGCCCTTCGTTCCATCAGCTCACAGGCCCAGCGGGACCTTGGCGACCTTGGTCAGCATGTCGTCCTTCCAGGTGTACTTAAGCCGCTTGCGGCCCTTCCACACCCCGGACTGCAGGATGTACCCGACCATGAGCGACAGGCCGATGGACGCCTCCACGTACGCCACAGATTTATTGGCGTCGCGATTGATCTTGCCCCAGGACTGGGCCTCCTCGAAGGTGCAGCCGCTGAGCCCGCCCCACTGGGGGGCGTCCTGGGTGATCTGGATGGCATAGTGGTGCCCGCCCTTGTCGTGGCCCAACGTCTCGCATATCACCTCGGTCTGCTGGATGTAGTTCTTGGGCACACCGCCGCCGATGTAGATGACCGCGGTCTTCTCCGAGTGGATCTTGAGCTGGGTGAGCTCCCAGTTGTCCCGGATGGGGTCGATGCGCATGAAGGGCTCGTTGGCCATTCTCCTCTTGTAGTAGAGACCGGTGAGACCGATCCCGATGGACGAGTCGTTCAGAGCGGGGACGAACACTGGCACTCCGTACTTGGCGGCGTTGTAGAGGATGGAATCCTCGTCGTCAATGGCCTTGCCCAGTATCTCCATGAACTCCCGGCTGCTGTAGCCCCTCGGCTCCAGTTCGCCGGCTATGTCCCCGATGACCTCGTCGGTCTCCCGGAACTTGTCCTCGTCGACCAGCGTGTCGTAGATGCGGTCCACGAAGACCTCGCGCAGGGCCAGGTCGTCGCAGCGCGGCGAGCACTTGTAATGGTTGTACCCCCGGGCCTGGTAGAAGTCCTGGTAGGGTATGGCGCCGATGGTGACGATGGCGTCCACCATGCCGAACTTGATCATGTCGGCGATGACCTTGCGCAGGCCGGCGGCCACAAGCGGACCGGCCAGACCAAGGATGACCGTAGGACGGGACTTGTCCTTAAGGGCCTTCTCGTAGACAATGGCGCAAGTGGCCAGGGCCCGGCTTTGAATGGAAGAGTCCTTGTAGGCCTCGACCAGGTCCTTTACGGTCACGATATCGTCAAAGTCAATCTGCTTGACCTTCTCCTTGAGAACATCCTTCTTACTAACCAATTCAAACCCTCTCTGACATTTGAATCTGAAGCTGTTGCGGTCAGGCCTCAGACGCGGCTCTTGACCTTCCTGGGCCGGCTGCAGATGGCGTAATCGTCACCGTCAAAGAAGACGTCTAGGTCGGGGTTCTCCGCTTGGATCTCCTCGATCTTCTTCAAGACCTCGCGTAGCGTGAAATCGCTGTTGCGATCGATCTTGATATGCACCCTTTTTTCCATCGACAGTCCTCTGGCCCAGTCCAAGCTCTTTCTTAGATGTAACGCTGAATATATAACTTTTTATCACGGAACGTTATCCTGGAAAGTGCTGGCCAGTCACCGCGCTGCTGACGGCCGCGGACGCAGAACGGCTCGTGTCCATGAGAAGCTTAATGTCAATAATATGTAAAATAAATATATATTAAAAACATATTTACATCCGGAACGGAGATGGGACCGCCAGTTGGTGCAGGGCGCCGGGGCCGCACATGGGCCGACGCCACTAAAATATTAAATATGGACCTGGTCAGTGTAACACGTTCGTTGCTGGATAACGTTCTGATATGGGATGCTGAGGAATGATGGCCGACGGGAAGGGTGTGTCGGAGGCTCGGACGGAGCAGACGGCTGTCGACAAGGACAGCCCCGCCGCCGAACAGGCCGACGTGGAACGCCTCAGCAAGTGGCTGGACGGAGAGGGGGAGGGTTCGACCCTCTTAACCTGGCTGGGAGAGGGAGGGGACGCGGTCCCCGAGGACGAGCTGGTCGAGCTCAAGGAGCGCCTGACCCGCTACGAGGCGGAGCTGGCCGCGGTCAGGGGGCTGTTGGCCGCGGACGCCGCTGACGATGCGGAGGGCGGCACGGTTGAAAGGATACGGTACCTGATCGCCGAGAGGGACCGCCTTCTCGCGGCCCCCCAGAACGACAAGGTCTCCAACGGCAGCAACGAGCTCATGGAGAGCCAGGAGAAGGAGCTCCTCGAGCGCTACCATTCTGAGCTGAAGGACAAGGAAGAGCAGTGGAAGCGCGCCAGCGACGAGATGGCGGCAAGAAGCGCGAGCCTGGAGAAGGACCTGGCCAAGATCAAGATAGAGCTGAAGCTCAAGGACGACGAGCTTACCGTACTGCGCAATGGCGGAGGCACTATCAGCACCGACCTGCTCAGCAAACTGGAGATACTCCAGTCCAAGGAGAGGGAGTTCCTCACCCTGAAGAACGAGGCGGACGACCTGCGAATCAAGCTCAAGGAGAAGGAGGACGAGCTGGACCGCATCCGGGAGGCCGTCGCCTACAAAGAGGATGAGCTGATCCGCCGCGAGGAGGACCTGATGTACCGGGAGAAGGTCTACACCGCGGAGCGTCACAGGCTCAACGAGATGAAGCGGGAGACCGGAGGCCTGGAAGAGGCCGAGCTCATGAAGAAGCTGGAGGCCCTTAAGGCCGAGGTGGCCAACAAGGAGGACGCGCTCCGGGCCAAGGAGAAGTACGTCCTGGCCAAGCAGGAGGAGCTGCGCATGAGGGAGCAGGGCCTCATCGAGGACGAGATAACCTACCGGGAGAAGGAGCGCGCCCTCGAGATCCAGGAACGCAAGGTCAAGACCGGCATCCCGCGCTTCGACGACCTGCTGCTGGGCGGCATGCCCATCGGCTCCAACATCATGATACACGGCCCGCCGTTCATCGGCAAGGAGGTCATGGCCAACACATTCGTCATGGAGGGGTTGCGTAAAGGCATCCCGGCCATCATCGTCCTGACGGATAAAACGCCCAAGGACGTGCGTGACGAGATGAGGTTCATCATGTCCGGCTTTGAGGAGTACGAAAAGCTAGGCCTGGTGAAATACGTCGACACCTTCGCCCGGGCCATGGGCGTGGACGACGCGGACCCTCACACCATCTATATTGAAAGGCCGGACGACCACGAGAAGATGGCCGAGGCCATCGAATCGATCGCCAAGCAGTTCAAGGAGAAGCACGAGTACTACCGGATGCTGTTCCGTTCGGTTTCCACGCTCATCGCTTACTCCGACCCGAACGCCGCCTTCCGGTTCCTGAGCCCGATGTGCGGTCGCCGCAAGAAGGACCAGGCGGTTTCATTCTTCATCGTGGAGAAGGGAATGCACAGCGAGCAGGAGCTGCAGATGCTCGGCTCAATAATGGACGGAATGGTGGACTTCAAGGTGGACCAGCTGAAGACCTTCTTTGCCATAAAGGGCATAAGCGACGTGCAGTCCCGGGCTTACATAAGATATACGGCCACCAAGAGCGCCCTGACCATAGGCTCGTTCGCCCTGGACCATATCCGTTAAGCGACCTCTACACCGTCGCTGGGCCGTACCGTCGGCTTCTTCTGCATGTTGATCCGCGGCATTGGGATCGGGGCGGGGAGCTTGATCTCCCGGGAGATGATGAGGGCGGCGATCATGCAGTTGCTTACTATGGCATTGTGCACGGCGTTAGCGTCGTCCACCGGCAGGTTGTTGGTGCGGCGCCATTCCTCCATTACCTTCTCCCCCATTTCCGCGACGTTGAGGTGGCCCTCGATCTTGATGTACCCTAGGCCAGTGTAGTTGGCCGTGAAACGGTAATCGATCTGATACAAGTCACCGTCCAGCTTGGAGATCTGGGTGATGGCGCTGTTGTTCTCGATCTTGATGTTCATGACCTTCTCCCCGCTCTTGGAGA
>JBFYNB010000097.1:0-4748 GCA_041304605.1 Methanomassiliicoccales archaeon | reverse complement strand
TCTGGAGGACGTTTTCGTCAAGCTCACGGAGATGGGCGCGTGAACCTGAATATCGTGGTCCGGGGGGTCATGGCCACCGCGGTCAAGGACATCAAGATCTATTACAAGAAGCCCCCGGTGTTCATATTCGGCCTGATATTGCCGACCTTCCTGTTCTTCGCCTTCTTCGTGGGAAGGCAGTTGGACCTGGAGAAGTATTACCCTGGGTTCCTGGCCATGGCCCTCTTCTTCACCGCCTCCTCGGTCGGGCCGCTCATCATCCCCTGGGAGAAGCAGGCCGGCACCTTCGAGCGCCTGCTGTCGCTTCCGGTGAGCATCCCGATATTGGTGCTGGGGGACACCATCGCCGGGGCCGGGTTCGGTCTGATAATAAGCATTGTCATATTTGCCGCTGGAGCATTGCTGATGCCCTTCCCCATAACCATGGTGGCGGTCGTGGCCATTCCACTGCTGTTCATACTGGGCAATCTGTGCTTTTCCGCCCTGGGCGTGCTGCTGTCATCCCCGGCCGGACCGGTACCCAGCAACATCATGATGCTGGCGGCCCTGGTCCGCTTCCCGCTCATCTTCATAAGCGGCATCTTCGTGCCGTTGTCGGAGATGACCGGTGCCGCCCGCACGATCACCATGTTCTCCCCGCTGACCTATCTGGTGGACGGGTTCAACCACGCCCTGGGGAACGGCGGGGCCATACCGTTGGTCCTGGACCTGTTGATGTTGATGGCCTTCACCGTGGTCTTCCTGCTGACCGCCAATTACATACTGAAGAGGAAGTCCCTGAAAGGGCTTTGAGGAGGGCTCCTCGACCCTCCTTAAAAAGATCAGCGGAGGCCGATGGCCTTGTCGGTGCGCTCCATGGAGGCCAGGTTGTCCTTTTCCAGTTTCATCATCGAGCGTATGCAGTCCACGTTCTCCGGGACCACGTCGCTCTCCTGGTGCACGGCCTGGTAGTAGTACAGGGTGGAACCGATGGTCTTGATGCCGTCCTTCCAGATGGCGATGTCCATCATATCGCCGCGAGCACGATGCAGATCCTTCGCCAGCTCCATTATCTGACCGGTGTTCTTTATGCCGTCCTTGCCGGATACGAGCTGCAGGCGCGGGGATCTGGACCAGACCTCCAGCACCTCCTTCTCGCTGACCTCCTTCTTCAGGTCCACCACGATGCAGTGCAGGTGCATCAGGGTGGTCGGAGTGACCACGGCCATGGTCTGGATGTCCAGCCCGTGCATGACCGTTTTTACGTCAGGCCCGTGATGGGTCGGCAGCTTGAGCGAAGGCTCGATGGCGTTGAGCGCCGCTCCTTTCTTATCGGCCGGGTCGGCGCCGCGGCGGATCAGAGACGCGAAAACCTTCTGGATGCCGAAGGCCTGCTGCAAAGGGAACAGCGTTCTGACCAGTCCGGTGGTGTTACAGGAAACGACCCTGGCGGAAGACGCTCCCCAAGCCTCCTGGTAGTTGGCCAGAGCGTTGAAGGATATCCCGGCCATGTCATGGTCCTCCCCTCCCTGGAAGATGGACCTGACCCCAGCCTTGTCATACAGCTCCTTGTTCTTCGCACCAGTTCCGCCGGGGGTGCAGTCCACGATGACGTCGACCTTCTTCAGCAGATCGTCCAATGTCCCCTGGACCTTGATGCCGGCCTTCTCGAAGTTATCAACGTCCTCAGAGTGCGCCGCGTATAGTGGGCATCCCTCCCGCAAAGCGGTAGAAGCCTCGTACGAGGGACGGGTCTTGGTGACCCCGACGACCTCCATGTCGTCCTGCCTGTTCACAGCCCAAGCCACTCTCTTGCCTATCGTGCCATAGCCGTTGATCCCTACCTTGACCTTCATGCGAAGCCTCCTGTACGTTTTCAGGATAGCCAAGGGCGGTTATCATCGTTTTGGTGCGACGAGAACAATAGTGGAAACATCACAAAAAAAGGAAGAGATTAAAGGGTTTGCCAAAAGAAGTTCACTTCTTTGCGGCTTCCTTGGCGTCTTCCCTGGCCTTGATCTTGCCGTACACCCTGGAGATCAGGACGATGGCGATCACTGCCACTACGGTGACGATCACAGCGTAAATGAGCAGACCCAATACCTGATCATCGCCCTCACCCAACCATTGAACCATCAAGGTCGAGATGGCCTCGTTCCAGGCCAGGGCAGCGACGAAACCGAAGGCTGCGGTCATCAAGGCCACGATCTTGTCCATTATCTCTAACTTCAAGCTTGCCATTAAATCACTTCCATGAAGTCGTTTAAAAAGAATCCGGTTCACCAGTATTTAATGATTATCAAAATCTGAAATAACAGAAAAATGTCTGGATGAACCAAGGAATGGGCGAGCCATATAGAGCCAGGCTCTTTACTTTCCAAGGAAAAGCACAGACACCGAACGAGAGCCGGCCACAATTGAAATATCCGGGTGGGGATGGGGTGCTCATGGGCGTCGCGAGGACCGTCGGCCAGACCGCCTATTATGGCATCTGGTTCCTCAAGGAGCTGCTGGGGTTCAAGAAACCACTGGCCACAACGATGATCATAACCTACCAGTGCAACCTCAGGTGCCAGCACTGTCAGATAGCGGAGAACCTGCCATCCATACCGCAGCCTCACAAGATATCGTACGAGGCGGCGGTGGAGGAGATGAAAGCCTCGTACGAACGGGGCGCCCGGGTGCTGTTCTTCGAAGGCGGGGAACCTACCAGCTGGAGCGACGGGGAACGCACGCTGCTCGATCTCATCAAGGCCGGAAAGGACATCGGCTTCTTCGTGACCGGATACACGACCAACGGGACCAACGTCTTCTATCTGGAGAGCGACGTTATATCCGTCTCCTTGGACGGGCCGCGGGAGACGCACGACGCCATCCGGTGCCAAGGTGTTTTCGATAAGCTCATGGAGAACCTCTCCAAGGTGGACCATCCTAACGTGTTCGCCAACATGGTGGTCATGCCGGACAACAAGCACCTCATCCGGGAGACGGCGCAGATCGTCAAGGACAACCCGCGCATCAACGGTCTGATGATCAACTTCCTGACCCCTCCGCCGGACGCCAAGGTGCTGGGCATCGAAGACAAGCGCAAGGTGGTGGAGGAGATAGTGGCCCTCAAGAAGGAGGGGTATCCCATACTCAACTCCAAGAAGGCGCTGAAGGAGCTTCTCATCGAGGACTACTCATGCAGATGCCCGTTCTGGGCCTCGGAGTTCGTCCTGCCGGACCGCAGCAAGGTCTACGGCTGCCCGATGAAGGGGGAATCGTGCAAGAACTGCGGCTTCAACGCCGTGCGCGAGTACTCGCTGATAACCAGGGGCAGCGTCACTACCATACTGTCCATGGCAGGGCGTTTTGGACTGTCAACGAAATGATGATGAGCAGTTCGCTGAAGATCACCATTTTCACTATCTGCGGGGCCGGCCGGATGAACCTCAGGTCATCTTTCCTATCGTGAAGCCCCTTCATCATCTTCCTTCCCATGGGCACGGTCAGCAGAAGTATCAGGAACACCGGGTGGAAGAAAACCAATCCCAAATGCATGGCGTGGACGATCAGCAGGATGGTCCCAACCGCGCCCACCGCCCTTTCCAGCCCCAGCCTGACCGTCCAATCTTTCTCGCCGCCCTTCAGGTGCGCCTCGTACCCAGACATCTGGTCCACGAAGCGCATAAGAAGTACGGAAGTTCCCACGATAAGAGCGATAAGGAACATCTGCCAGGACCACTCGGGCCTTATGACGTAGTAGGTGAAGAAGGACATCATGAAGAACGAGGTCCCCACGTCCAATTCGCCCAGGCCGCGCGCCCCCAGGTTCAGCGGGGGGGCGGTGTAGAAGTACGCTAAGAAAAGACCGATGGCGCCTAGGACGACGACCAGCCAGCCGCCGTGCATTATTATCGGGATGGCGGTCAACAAGGCCATGGCAAGAATGACCGCCAGCACGATCTTGCCGGTCCTCTCGCTCACGTCGCCCTGGTCAAAGATGTTGCCCTCCCAGTAGACGCGCTCGTCGTAAAGCTCCTTGATAGCTTCCTTGCTCTCGGAGGTCATGAAGTCGAAGCGGGTGGCGTCGGTGCCGCTCTTGTGATCGAAGTAATCATTGCTCAGATTGGCGAACAGGGCGAAGAAGAAGATGTCCAGGGGAATGAGGATGGCTAGGAGCCACTCGTCACACAACGTCAACGCGAAGGCCGCCCCGGTCACCGAGGCCATGACGAATGGTAGGGTGTAGCTGATCCTCAGCATGTTCAGCAGGGTTCGGTACAGTGTCTTCTCCATCCATTCACCGGGACGGTAAAAACCGATAGCGAATTTAAGAGTTGCTCAGAGGTAGCCGTTCTCCCGGTACCAGGCCACCGTCTCCGCCATGCCATCCGGAAGGTCGTAAACAGGTTCGTAACCGAGGTCCCTCCGGGCGCGGTCGATACTGAACGCCCTATCGCTCGTCACGCTCTCCACGGTCTCCCGGCGGTAGAGGAAGTTCTCCCTGCCCAAGAGCAGGTTGAAACCCTCGATGGGCAGCATCATCAGCTTGGCCAGCGATCTCGGCACCCGCCAGCGGGGTTCCTTCTGCTGGAATATGTTCGCCAGGACGCGGTACACCTCCTCGTAGGTGTACGGTCTGGCCTGGGTGATGATGTAGGTCCTTTTTACGGAAGCGGGACGGTCCAGGGCCTTCACGAATCCCTGCACCACGTCCTTGACGTGCACGAACTGGATGAAGTTCTTCCCGGAACCGATGATGAACTTGGAGGCGAACCCTCTGA
>JBFYNB010000096.1:0-5303 GCA_041304605.1 Methanomassiliicoccales archaeon | reverse complement strand
GTTCGGACCGCACCTTCCTGGCGAACACCAGGTATCCCGTGTGGCCGAGCGTTTCGTACGACGGGCGCACGCCCCTCTCGTGCACCACCATCTCCCTCTGCATGTTCTCAAAGCTTCGTATCTCCACGAAACCTTTCCGGTTGAGGTGACGCACGATCTCCTCCAGCTGGTTCGTGTTCGGTACGTAGGCGCAGAAGCGTCCGCCGTTCCTCAGCATGGAGGAAACGTTCTCCAGGGCATCCCAGGGGTCCGGCATGTCCAGAACCGCCGCGTCCGCGGCGATGTCCAGGCGGTCCTTTCGGATGTCGCCGAGCTCCAGACGCCAGGCGTCCGCCAGACCGGCCTTGTCCACGTTCCTCTTGCCCTTTTCAGCGAACTCCGGCCGGATCTCCATGGAGACCACCTTTCCCCAGGGTCGCACCTGGTTCAGCAGCGCTATGGTCAAAGCGGCCGAACCGACGCCCGCCTCCAGGACCATGTCTCCGGACTTGACGTTCAGCTCCATGAGGATCGTCGCTGCGTCCTTGGGGGTTATCACCTGTGCGCCCCGTTCCACCGACGACATCATCTCGGATGCGCCAGGAACTAGGATCCAGAACCGCTTGCCAGCGAGCGTAAGTTCGGAACCGTCCTCGGCCGCCAGCAGCTTGTCTCCGTCGACCACGCCCATGGCGCCCAACTTCAGCATTCCCTTGTTGAGGACCAGCCAGGTCCTCTTACCCTTCTCGTCCAAAAGATAAACCAGGGAGCCCTCGGGAAGCATGCCTAGGGCATCCTGCCCGGGGATAAAAAGGGTTTCCTCAGTCCCTGAGCTTGGCGCCGCAGTCCCGGCATCGAACGTCGGAAGAGGATATGGCGGATCCACATTCCGGGCAGCGCGGAATGCCCTCGATCTGCTTTACCTCCTTCTTCTTCGGCTCAGGAGCAGGTTCCGGCTTCTTCTCTTCCTTGGGCTTCTCCTTCGGCTCCTCCTCCTTGAGCTTGTACTCCGGAGGCTGGTAGCTCTTGGGGTCCACGGCCTTATCCCTGTCCTTTTCTTTCATGGTGCGCGCTCCGATGAAGGCCATCAGGCCGAGCACGGAAAGAAGGAAGCCGATCACCACCCAGACGACCTCCACCTTGCCTTCCTTGTCCATGAGCCGGTAGAGGTAGAAAGCGATCCCCGCGCCTATCGCCAGCCATATCAAAATCGGTATCCAAAGGTCCAGATCCATCCCTTCCTGTCCGCCAAGATTGGTTTATGCCTATATCAAATTGATTTTGAGGGGGGCAAGCGTAATAAGGAAGGAGCGTCCGTATGTTCATCATGGGTTTCCTCCGGGTCCCATCGATCGTTGTTCTGGTCCTGCTGCTGTCAGCGGGAGCGGTTTCCGCGCATTCTCCGCAGATCGCTGACGGCAACACATCCCCGGAGACGGCATTGGAGATCGAGGACACGGTGAAGTCCTGGGCGTTCTACTCGCACCTGCACCATGGCGAGGCGTTGTATTTTTCGTTCGAGATCCAGGAAGGCGAGAGGCTGCTTCTCGACCTGATAGTTCCGGTCAAGGATGGTGATGAAGGGTTCCTGCCGCGCATGGTCATGATGGCGCCGGGAATTGCGGACCAAGGTGCGATACCTTCCTGGGTGGAGGTTCCGGAAGGATACGGGTATCAGGTGATCGACACCTGGCTTCCCGAGGAGGCCACCTACGAAGGGTTCACACCCAGCGCTTTCTACGACCTGGGCCGGACGGACTCCCCGGCGCCGGCCTCTGGCAAGTATTACGTGGCGATTTTCGCCCCCGCGCCTCAGGAGGGCAACGTCGCTTTGGTGATCGGCTACGGCGAATCGTTCACCGCCCAGGAATGGCTGCTCATCCCCTTCAGCCTTTACACGATATACCTGTGGGAGGGCCAGGAATCCTGGGAGATACTTTCCCCGATGATCGTCACGGTGGTCCTGGGGTCGCTGCTCATCGCTTACTTCCGGAAGCGCAGGCCCGAGGGCATCGACCTCCAGCATTCGCTCCTTCTTCTATCCGGGCTGCTGGTCATCGGCACCGCAGCCAGCACCCTGGTCCAGACCATTATCACGGTCCAGGACAGCCATCTCGGCCCCGAGATGATGATAACCGTCGTCCTGTTCCTCATCCCGGGGTTGTTGGGCTTCTTGCTGCTGCGGGCAGGCTGGAAGGTCGGGCCGCTCACCAAGGGTGACAGGGTCAAGCTGGTCATCATCGGGGTGCTGGCCATCTTCGCCTGGGCCGGCTACCTGATCGGGCCTGTTCTGGCCATGGTCTCCGCCTTGCTTCCTGAACGAATTGGTGCGTGGCCCAATCGTCAGAAGACGCCGAAATAATCAATGGCCAGCAGGAACAGGGATATGGCGATGGCCGTCGGCACGGCTATGACGATGCCGGCCTTGGCCATGTCCCTCCGGCTGACCTTCTTGGTGGCGTAGATCAGCGTGAACGGCGGAGTGCCGATAGGGGTGATGAAGCTCAGCGAGACGCAGAGCCCGCAGGTCAGGACCAGCAGCTCCGGATGAACGTTCAGGGCTATGGACAGCCCGAGCAATATGGGGATGAACATGGCCGCGGTGGCGGTGTTGCTGATGAAGTTGGTTATGGCCACCGTAACAAAGGCGATCGTGAGCAGTACGATTATGAGCTCGGCGCCGAGCAAGGCGTCGCCAAGGCCGTCCGCGATCCATTGCGCCGCCCCGGAGTAGACCAGCCCTTCCCCGAGCGCCAGGCCGGAGCCGATGATCAGGAACACGTCCCAGGAGATGGACCGGGCGTTCTCCCACTCTATGGCCTTCACCACGAACAGGAACACCGCGGCGGAAAGTGCCACGACCGCCGCGCTCATGAAGGACGGCGGCAGTCCAAGCCAGGAGGCGATCTCCGCCCCCAGCACCCACAGCGCCACCGTCGGCAGGAAGACCATCAGCGTTCGTTTCTCGCCCGAGCTCAGAGGTCCCATGTTCCGCATATCGTCCCGCAGCTCCTCGATCTCCAGGCGCTCGCCGTGCGAGGGAAAGAGCCGTATGAGCAGGAACCAGGCCAGGAACAGGAGCACCAGTCCCACCGGGACTCCGATGACCATCCAGTCCAGGAAGGTGAACTCCTGCCCCTGGGATAATAGGCCGGCGGCGATGGCGTTGGGGGCGGAACCGGTCACGGTCATCATGCCCCCGGCGGCGGAGCCGATGCCTACGCCAAGGAGCATTCTGGCGGTGACGTGCTCGCCTATTCCCTTCAGGCGCAATGATATCCCTAGCACCACCGGGATCAGAATCGCCACCGCCGCCGTGTTGGATATCCACATGCTCAGGAAGGCCGAGGCGGCCATGAGGAAGAACAGCGTTCGGTCGCGATTCCCGTTCGCTTTCAGGACCATCATGTACGCTAAACGTTTGTCAAGGCCGTTGAAGCGCAGCGCCTCCGCCAGGATCAGCCCGCCGATCATCAGGAAGACCACTGGATCGGCGTAAGGCGCCAAAGCGTCCGCCGCCGGGAAGACGCCAAAGAGGGTAAGTAGCACAGGCACCAGCAGGGCCGTCGCCGGCAACGGCAGCGATTCAAAGGTCCACATCATGGCGATGCACAAGAAGATCCCAAGGGCGTCCTGCACCCGGCGGTCCAGGTCCATGGGCATGAGGACGAACATCGCCAGCGTGAGGAATGGCAGGGCCAGCTTGACCGCCCTCTGCTGCATCGTGCTCAGGCTGCGAAAGAACTTGAAGAACGGGAGCCGGTCCGCTAGAGAATAGATGACGTTGCCCAGCGAGCGCCGCTCCTCCCCGTCCCCCATGCCAGCACAATGGGAGCCAGGAATATATTAGGTTCACCTGCGTGGAACAAGATTTTAATAGGCCGACCACGTTTGACGCCCGATGGCCGAGCAAGCCTACCCCAAGAAGACCATAGCAATATTCTCCCTGCTCCTCGTCGTGGCAGCGGTGCTGTTCTACTGGGTGTGGGGCGTCTCCTACGGAAGCTGGAACATATTCGCCGCCGAGAACATGGGCGTCTATTCCATCTTTGTTGTGCTCCTCGGTCTAGGCATTTTCGGCCTGCTCCTCGCCAAATTCAAGCAATAGTCTGGAACGGAACTATTATATCTAGTCCAGCCGAATATTGTCCAGAGGCGGCATATTTGAAGAAGTTGGGCAGCTGGTTCGTTCCGTATCTGATGGGTCTCCTGATAATGTTCGAAGGGGTGGCCCTGGTGGTCCTCGCTCGGGAGATCGAGCTGGTGGACGTGCTGGTCATGGACCAGATGATGACCCTGATACTTGGGGCGGCGCTGATCGTTCTGGGTCTTTTATTGTTCATCCCGATCTTCCCGCAGCTTCAGAGGCTCAGCGAGGTGCTCATGAAGCGCATGCAGGTGGTCGCCGCGGTGGCCGTCCTGGTCATAGCGCTCATATTCCTGCTCATAGCAGCCCCGGCCGTGGTGGAGGACATCGGCACCTATGGCAAGAACTGGGTGGTGCTGGCCGCCGCCCAGCTGTTCCTGCTGGGAATACTGGCATTCGTCTTCCTGTACTACCAGCCGCTGGCCAACCGCCGCCTGGCCTGGCTGGAGTGGCTGGGAATGTTCGCCGCCTGCCTGGTGATCACCGAGGGCATAATCATATTCGGCCTGCGCGGTGAGCTCAACGTTCACGGCGAGATGGAGGCCGGACCGATATTCATGATAGTGATCGGGGTGGTCCTGGTCGCCCTGGGAATATTCGAGATGGTGATATTCAACCGCAGACGGGAAGGGGAGTCCGAAAAGGCGCTGGAGATCATGGACTGGGCCGGCCTGGCCGTCAGCATCGCCATAGGCGCCATAGGGCTGTTCGGTCTGACGATAACGACCTCAATGACCCTGGAGGGATCGGTGTACAGTTACTACTGGCTGCTCACGGCCAGTATGATACTGGCCGTTCTCGCTCCACTGCTGAACTACGCCCAGACTGTAGTGGCGGGACGCGAGGGATGGCACATGGACATCGGGCTGATCGTCACGATCGTCCTGCTGATGGCCATACCGTTCGCCGCGGCCTTCTGATCACATCGAGCGGGCGGCGTAGGTGGGCTTCTCCACCTGTTTACCGCAGACGATGCACTTGCCGTGATATTCCTCTTTGTTGTACGGTGAGCCGAGCATCTTGAGACCGGTTTTTTCCTCGAACTTGCGGCCGCATTCCTCCTCGCCGCACCATCCGAAGCGCACGACCTTGTCCGGCACCACGTCCAGCGAGTCCAGGTCCTGTATGGCGCTGTTCGATGCCGCAAGCGCTTTGGCGCGCATGTCGGCGGAGATCT
>JBFYNB010000095.1:0-5391 GCA_041304605.1 Methanomassiliicoccales archaeon | reverse complement strand
AGGAGCAGGTCAACCAGAGCGCATTCCTGTTCTGGGGCGTGCCGGCCATTCACGTCCAGGCCTGGACGGGCTACTTCGGCTCGGACATGAACGAGACCAACGCCTCTGCTTACGCTTACTCGGCCACCACGGCCGCCCTCAACACGTACTCCTCCCAGATGGACGCCAACACAAGCGCCCTGGCCTTCGGGTACTACGGAGCGTTCGCCATCGCCTGGAACGCTACCGCTTCCATCCCGTCCTTGGTCGCCGATCCAGCGGCTCGCGGGGAATACTGCGTGAACGCGGTCGCTCCAACATTCATATCCAGCCTTCCGTTGGACGATACCTATAAGCAGATGATGAATGCGACCATCGGTGGATTCAACCTAACTACCTTCAACAGTCCGCAAGCTGTGCACACGTTCACCCTGGGCATGATCTCCAACATGGCCGGGATCTCCAACGTGACCTTCCTGCAGGAAGTGTACGACCTGGGGCCGAACTATTCCAATCTAACCACCCAGATCGGCATCGCTTCCTTGGTCGCCAAGATAATCACCAGCAGCACCCTGGACTCCTATCCGATCGCCCTGCCCGATCAACTCGTTACCGGTTTCGTCTCCCCGGACAACCACACCATGCTGATGATGATCTCGTTCAGCGTGAGCGCGGGGTTCATGACCGACGACGGCGAGACGCCCATGACCGAGGTGGTCGACGAGATCCGCGGCATTATCACGGACGTCAAGGCCGACACGGGATTCGATGTACGAACGTACATCACGGGCGAGGCGGCCATCTCCAAGGACATGGAGGAGCAGTCCGCCAATGATATGGCGCTAATAGAGCCGATCACCATAATAGTCATCCTGGTGCTGATGGGCTACCTCTTCCGCACGGTCGTCGGGCAGTTCCTTCCGCTCGGCGCCGTCGGCGTCGCCATCGGCATAAGCCAGGCCATGGTGTTCCTTCTCGCCTCCTTCGTCATGGACGTGAACTACATGGTGTCGACCCTGCTCTTCGCCCTATTGATGGGAGTCGGGACGGACTACTCCATATTCATCGTCACCCGCTACCGGGAGGAGAGGATGAGGGGGGCGGACCGCGAGAAGGCCGTGCACACCGCAATAACCTGGGCCGGTGAATCCGTGGCAACTAGCGCGGCCACGGTCATCATAGCGTTCCTGGCCATGACCACCGCGGACTTCTCGTTCGTGAAGTCCCTGGGATTCATCATCAGCGGTGCGATCGTCATCGCGCTCCTGGTCGCCCTGACCCTCATCCCGTCCATACTCATGCTGGTCGGCAACCGGATATTCTGGCCGACCACCGGGAAGCGCTGGGAGACCTATCGTGACAAGTTCATGGCCAGGAAGGCCGCCGGCAACCACGGCTACTTCCACCGGGCGGCCACCTTCTCCGTCAATCACGCCAAGGTGGTCCTGGTCGCGGCCATTCTGGTCACCATACCGACGACATACATGTTCCTTACTGCCGAAACGAGCTTCGATTTCATCGGAGCTATGGGGGATTCGGAGAGCATAGACGGCATAAAGGCCATGACCGAGGACTTCGGCGCGGGCAGCATCCAGCCCACTCAGATAGTCATCACCGGGGACGTGGTGGTATACGATGGGACGGACTTCAACTACGCCTATCTGGACGCGATAGAGAACATCACCTTGGCGGTGGCGTCGCAATCAGAGGTGCAGAAGGTCACTGGGATCACCCGTCCCTTCGGAGAACCGGTCGACTACCGTAACCTGGACGACCTGAACGATGAGGAACGGAACCAGGTCATGTCCGCCATGCTCTCCGCCCTGGGAGAGGACGACCGCAGCGTTCTTCTAACGGTCGTCCTGTCGGACCAGCCGCAGAGCGCCGCCTCGGTCGCCTTCATCAGCGAAATGCGCGAGGACCTCGTGGACCTGAAGGCCCTGGAGCCTCAGCTGGCCAACTCGGAGATCTACGTCGGCGGGGTCACCGCCGCCCTCTATGACACGGCGGAGTACACCGATTCCGAGTTCCTCAAGGTCGAGGTGCTGGTGGTCGTGGGCATCTTCATCGTGCTGATGATAGTGCTCGGATCGATACTGCTCCCGACCTTCGCGGTCATCTCCATCGCCATGAGCATCAGCTGGGCCTTCGCCCTCACCTACCTCGTGTTCGGAACGATGCTCAGTCTGCCGGTGCTGTGGCTGATACCCCTAATACTATTCGTCATGCTGATGGGCATCGGGATCGACTACAACATCTTCATCCTCACCCGCATACGGGAGGAGATCCACAAGGGCAAGGAGACCAAGGAGGCAGTGGTCGACGCGGTGGACTGGACCGGCGGGATAATCACCGCTCTCGCTTTGATCATGGCCGGGGCGTTCGGGGCCATGATGCTCTCCAGCAACGCCATGCTGCAGGAGTTCGGTTTCGCTCTGACCGTAGCCATCCTCCTGGATGCCATGATCGTGCGCACCTACATCGTGCCTGCCGGTCTCGCCGTAATGGGCAAGAAGGCCTGGTGGGCCCCCGGCCGCCTGCAGAGGGAAGGCCGCGAGGAGAAGATGCGTAAGAAGGCCGAGGCGAAGGCCAACAAGAAGCAATAAACCCCAACCAGGGCGGCCCGCCCGGCCGCCCTTTTCCATTTTTTCGTGCCAATCCTTGTCATTCTATGGTTTAAATTCTCGGCAGGCGTTCCTGGAACGTTCGTCAACAAAGGTGTTCCCTTGAGCAAGAAGATCATGGTCCTGGGCGCTACCGGCCAGATAGGCTCGGAGCTCATCCTGGAGCTGAGGAAGCGTTTCGGCGGAAAGAACGTCATCGGGGTCGGCCACAGCCGGTCACCCTCCAAGGAGATGCTGGAGTCCGGGCCGTACGAGACCGGGAACGTTCTGGACGGAAAACAGATCGACGTTCTATGCGAGAAGCATGATGTAGGAACGATATACCATCTGGCGGCCGTTCTTTCCGGTGTCGGAGAAAAGGACCCCCAGTTCGCCTGGGACCTCAACATGAACGGACTGATCAACGTGCTGGAGATCGCCCGGAAACGCAATATCAAGGTGTTCTGGCCCTCCTCCATCGCCGTCTTCGGCAATAACTGCCCGCACCTGAACACCCCGCAGGACACCGTGCTCCAGCCGACCACCATGTACGGCGTTACGAAGGTTGCTGGCGAACTTCTTTGCGATTACTATCACCGCAAGTACGGCGTGGACGTCCGGAGCGTCCGATACGCGGGCATCATAAGCGCCGAGACTCCCCCGGGCGGAGGCACCACCGATTACGCCGTGGCGATATTCTACGAGGCGGTACGAAAGAACAGTTACGCCTGCTTCGTGAACGAGAGGACCGTCCTTCCAATGATGTACATGCCCGACTGCATAAACGCCGCCATCGGCATCATGGAAGCTCCCGCGGAGCGTTTAACGACCAGGCTGGGATACAATCTGAACGGACTGAACTTCTCCGCTGCGGAGCTTGCCGAGATCGTTAAGGAACGCAGTCCCGGATTCGTCATCAGCTACGAGCCTGACTTCCGGCAGGCGATCGCGGACTCTTGGCCGGACTCCATGGACGATTCCCGCGCCGCGCAGGACTGGGGATGGAAGGCCGAGTGGGACCTGGAACGGTTGGCGGACGACATGTTCGAAAAGCTTCGAAGGCGCAAAGCCGAAGGGAAGCTCTAGCGAGGATAGATTAATCCGACCGTTAGGCGCTCCTGGACCATGATAACATGAGAGACCCTACCTCGTTCCTCAAGAAGGAGTACCAGGACCTTGTCGATCAGTCGCTGGACTGGCGCATAGCCAAGCTGCAAGGCGCCAGCACTCCCTGGTGCAACGTGGACGGGAAAAGGGTGCTCATGTTCTGCTCCAACAACTATCTGAGTTTGAGCAACCACCCGCACATGAAGGAGCTTGCAAAACGAGCGATCGACACGCACGGCGTCGGTTCCGGTTCCGTGCGGCCTATAGCCGGAACAATGGACCTCCACCTGGAGCTGGAGGAAAGGCTAGCTAAATTCAAAGGCCGCCCCGCCTCCCTGGTGTACCAGACCGGCTTCGCCGCCAATGCCGGGCTCATACCTCAGCTGGTGGGCAAGGGCGATCTGATCATCTCGGACGAACTGAACCACGGCAGCATCATCGATGGCGTACGCCTTTCCACTGCCGAACGGACGATATACAAGCATTGCGACCCGGACGACCTGGCAACGAAACTGGAGGAGGCGGAACGGAAAGATCCGCAATACCGCCGCATCCTCATCATTACGGACGGCGTGTTCTCCATGGACGGGGACATGGCGCCCCTGGACAAGATAGCAAAAATTGCCAAGGACCACGGAGCGATGCTGTACGTGGACGACGCCCACGGCGAGGGGGTGCTGGGCGAAGGCGGTCGAGGAATAGTGTCGCACTTCGACCTGGACCACAACGCCGTTCAGGTGGAGATGGGTACTTTCTCTAAAGCATTCGGCGTCGTCGGCGGCCACGTCTCCGGTTCGCAGGACCTCAAGAACTTCGCCCTGAACAAATCCCGTACCTGGCTGCTCAGCGGTTCGCACCCTCCGGCGGTCGCCGCCGCCTGCATTGGGGCCATCGACGTCCTGGAGAACGAGCCGCAGCATGTGCGGAACCTCTGGAAAAGAACGGACCGCTTCCGCAAGGCCATGCAGGAGCTTGGCTTCGATACTGGACGTTCCGTCACGCCGATCATCCCGGTGATGGTAGGAGACAGCGCTAAGGCGAAACGATTGAGCGAGAGGCTGTATCAGGAAGGCATCTTCGCCCTGCCGATCGTCTTCCCGATGGTGGCCAAGGATAAAGCGCGAATACGCACCATCATGAACGCCGCCCTGAGCGACGAGGACCTTGATCTCGCGGTGAGCAAGTTCGAGCTTATCGGCAAGGAACTGGGGATCATCTGATCTCGAAGCTTCTCAACATGCGGCATACCCGGAAGGTAAGCCATTCCCGGTCCGCGGGCTTGCCTGGTCTTCCATCCTCCAGGTCCCAAAGGCCGTCATCGGCCTGGTTGCCAATGAACCAGGCGATGCCTCTTGCCACATCATCATCGTTCTTGTCATACCCCATGCGGTAAAGCGTTTCCAGGGCGGTGAGCAGGTTGGGCCACCATCCCACGAACCTGGTCCAGTAACGGGGTTCCTGGTGGGAGCTATAATGGTCCGGTGCGAAGAAGCTTCGCTTCAGCAGCTCGGCGGCCCTCAGGGCGTCGCTATCGTTCCGGTATCGAGGGTGGGCGGCGAAGGCCCTCAGCACCATGTCCGTCCAATTGTGCGAGAAGGGGCGACCGCGATCAGGAGCGATAGGGTCGGAATCCCCAGCGTTCAATCTGGAGATATCCTTCCGGCTCAAACCCCTGGTGAGCACCGGGATGGTCCAGCCCCCA
>JBFYNB010000094.1:0-5442 GCA_041304605.1 Methanomassiliicoccales archaeon | reverse complement strand
CATCTTCATCCGGTACAGCTGAACGAAGAGCCCGCGGGCCTCCTCCTCGGTTATGACGCCGTCGGCGGCGACGGATATCAGGCTCACGGCGGCGAACGCCTCCTCCTTGCTCAACTTGACATTCTCATCCTTCGAGCTGAACTTGTCGAACAGTCCCATGTAAATACCTCACATTTCCTGACCAAGGTCGAATTGATCCCGATCAGTTCTCAGTCCCGATTTTCCACCCTGGATTAAAGATATCGAATCTACAATGCGGTCATAGGTCATTCAAAGAAGCTCAAGTCATGATAAAAAAAGGGTTAGGGAACGGCCAGGACATCCGTTCCCGTAAAATGATTTCAGTTCTCAGCCCTTCCGGCGCAGGAACACCATGACCAAGGCCACGATGGCAATTATCAGGCCGACCACTCCCAGTATGCCCATGAGCATGGCGGTCGATCCAACGCTAGCGATCTCGTCGTTGGCCGTGTCCAGGTCCTCCTGAAGCTGATTGAGCGCATCCTGCTGGTCCGCTATCTGTTCCTCGAGTCCAGGCACCGGGTCGTTGTACGTTACCGTCAAGGACACATTGGCCTTGTTACCCGCCTCGTCCGTGGCCGTTACCACTAGGGCATTGGCTCCGTCGGCGAGCTCCACCAGCACCGAGAACTCCCCGGAGACGCTAACGAGCACAGGCCTGCCGTTGACATCCACCATGGCGTTCGGCTCGGTCGTCCCGGTAATTTCGAACAGCGGTTTTTCGGTCTCTTCGCCCGTAACCTGGTCCACCTGCAGCTCCGGGGGCGTCAGGTCAGGGAACGAGTACGAGCTGACCCAGATCGTGCTCGTCGAGGTGAACGCATAGTAGCCTACAAGCACGGACCCAGATTCCAGGCTTACCGATCCGACCGAGTTCATATTTCCCGCCGAGTTCAGTCCCACCGGATCGACGTCCGACCAGCCGTCCTCAGGCGTGTATATGGCGGCCATCCTTCCATCGTCGTTCGCCCACGTCGCTACCCCCCTGCCAAGATCATCAATTGCTATCTCGGGGTAGTAGAGCCCGGAGAGGTTGGTGGCTAGAGAGATCGTCGGCGTCCACTCGCCATCGTCGAACATGGTCACGTTAACCGCCCAATCGGGCCCTATGTAATCGGTCGTCACCACCATCGCCTTTCCGTCACGGTTCATCACCATGTTGGAGTTATAGGCGTAAGTGTTGTTCAACCCCGCCACCGGCTCCGGCGTTGACCATACTCCGTCCACGGTCACGCTATAGTAGGTGGATTTGTATGGCGGAATGGACTTCACATAGGTGGCCATGAACTCCCCGGTAGAGTCGTCGACACCCACCCGGATCCAGAACGTGTAATCCCCCGCATCATCTATCTCCGTCGGTGAACCCCATTCCCCGGCGGCGGTCCTGGTGGAAACCATCACGTGATTGCCGGAGTCAGTGTGCAGCCAGCTAGCGGCCGCGCGGCCGGAGTCGCTCAGCGTTACGTAGATGCTGTTAATATACTCGGTAATTGGAACGGACTGCAGGACCTTCGACTCCCAGTCCGATCCTACCGTGTATGACCAGATCTCCACACCACTATCGGTGCTGTTGATCGTCTGGTGGGCCAGGATGGCGTCTCCTACCCCGTTCACAACCAGCCGGAAGCTCCTCCACGTATAGGAGTTGGACTCCCCATGGTCGAACGCCTCGCTCCAGCCTATGCCCGGAGTGTACGTCCGCGATGTAAGGTGGTTCTCGGTGGTGTACTTCAACCAGGTAACGATCGCGCTTCCGTCGTCGCTCATTCCCACCTGAGCATTGGAGACATACTCCCCGCTTGGAGCTCCGTCCAGGAGGTCCGGCCAGCTCCAGCCGGTCGCCGGCGTGTACATCGAGTAACAGATGAAGTATCTCATCGTGTCATCGGTTTCCGTCCACACCGCGATCTTGTTCCCGTTAGCGGATTGAGCGACGAACGGTTCGCCGCCGTTCCTAAGGCTCTTCTGGACGGCCACTCCGCCGACCCATGTCCCTTCGGCTGCATCAGCCTGGACAGCCGGCAACGATAGCGTTCCTATTAACATGATAATGGCCAAGGCCAAGACCGAAAACACTCTGACATCCAACTTCACAAGAACACCTCTGATGATTTTCCTGGGAAATCATGGCCTAGGTGAATATAGAAAGGTTTTTATTTAATTGAACGGCGACAGGCGTTATCGAATGGTTCGCGCCTGTCGTTACTTCTCTTTTTCAAGGCTCTTCAGGGCTGGGCAGCTCTCCGCCTGCACTTCCTGTACGACCGGGCAGGTCCCGGTCCTGTGCGTCCTGATCCAGGAGGCGGCCATGGCCACGGCGAGAATTGTCACGATTATCAGTAGCGAGGTGAGCACCGGCACATGGTAGTCGAATATTCCAGCCAGCATCTTCACGCCCACGAATCCGAGAATTCCCGCCAGCCCGTACTTCAGGTAGCAGAACAGGGTCATGATGTGCGACAGCGCGAAGTACATGGACCTGAGACCGAGAACGGCAAACGCGTTGGAGCTGAAGACGATGAAGGACGAGGTCGTGATGCCGAGGATCGCCGGAATCGAATCCACGGCGAACACTATGTCCGTGCTCTCTATGACCAGCAACGCGATGAACATCGGCGTGGCGAACAAGACCATCTTCCCGGCTCCGTTCGGCAGGTGCACGAAGAACTTGTCCTTGTGGTAGTCCTTGGTGACCCTCAGGAACTTGCGGAAGAAGCGGACCAGCAGGTTGTGCTCCGGGTCCACGTTCTCCTTCTCCTTGCCGACCGCCATCTTGATGGCCGTGATCAGAAGGAAGGCCCCGAAGATATAGAGCACCCATTCGAACCTCTCGACCAGCGTCACGCCGACCAGGATGAAGGCCAACCTGAACACCAAGGCGCCGAGGATTCCGTAGAACAGCACCTTGTGCTGGTACATGCGGGGTATGCAGAAGGAGGTGAATATCAGGATGATGACGAAAAGGTTGTCCACGCTGAGCATCAGTTCCATGAGATAGCCAGTGGTGAACTCCAGTCCGGACTGCGAGCCCATGTAGTAGTAGATGCCGGCGTTGAAGGCGATCGCGGCCGAGATGAAGAAGCCCATCTGGAGCAGCGCTTCCCTCGGTTTGATGATGTGGGCCTTACGGTTGAAGACGCCAAGGTCAAGGATCAGCAGCGCCGCGAAGGTTACGATGAACACTATCCAGGCCAACTCAGTTACTACGTCCAAAGTTATCATCCGTCCTTGGTGGAACACCGTCCTAGACCATGCTCCCGCCGGCGAATCGCTTTGGCAACTCTATCAGAAATCAATATTTAGGTTATTCGAGAGAACGCCAACCCTAGTTCAGAAAGGATTCAATCTCGTACGTCTCGGGCATAATTCACAACCTTTAAAGGGGACCCTCCTTTCAAGGGCCTGAACGAAATGAAGGAGATGGAAGGGCAGCGGGGCCGATACGTGGCTCTGATCATCGTGATGCTGGGGGTGTTCATGTCCGTGCTGGACGCGGTCGCCTTGAACATCGCCCTGCCGGCCATAACCTCCTATTTCCACGTGGCGGTCGCCGACACCCAATGGGTGGTGACCAGTTACCTTTTGGTCCAGACCTGCTTCCTCATCATCTGCGGCAGGATCGCCGAGCGGGTGGGCCAGGCCAAGCTCTTCACCGTGGGCCTGGTGGTCTTCTCCCTCGCCTCGCTGATGTGCGCCCTCTCCTCCAGCCTGTCCCAGCTCATCATGTTCCGGGTAATTCAGGGGCTAGGCGCCTCGATGATGTTCAGCGTCTCCACGGCCATTGTGTTCCGACTCTTCACCATCAGGGACCGCGGCAAGGCCATGGGGTTCCTCGGCTCCACCGTCGCCGTCGGCGGCATGCTCGGTCCGGTGATCGGAGGCGTTCTCGTAGGAACCTTCGGCTGGCAGTCGATATTCTTCATCAACGTGCCGATCGGGATCTTCGCCGCCGCCGCGGCATTCAAATTCCTCCACCTGGACGAGGTATTGTCAAAAAGGTTCCGACTGGACATCGTCGGCGCCGTTCTCTGGATCGTGATGATGGCGGCGCTAGTTCTGGCTTTGGGGGAGATCGGCAACACCGGCAAGGTCGGAACGAACACCGCGATCCTGCTGATCGTTCTCATCGCCGCGTTCATCCTGTTCATCAGGAGGGAGCGCCGCATCAGCGAACCTTTGCTGGACCTCTCGGTTTTCAAGGTGCGCCGCTTCTCCTTGACCGTGCTGAGCATGGTCATGTTCTTCATCTCCATGAACATGGTCACCATCCTCGGGCCCTTCTATTTCGAAGGCGTCCTGGTCTACGATCCGGTGACGGTGGGATTCATATTCATGATCCTTCCGGCCATCACCATGTTCGGCTCTCCGCTCGTTGGGCGAATATACGACCGCAAGCGGGAATTCCCTTACACCACCCTGGCCCATCTCATCCGGGCTCTGTCCTTCTTCATGATGGCCTACGGGTTCATGGAGGCCAACATATTGCTGGTGCTGGCGGCGTTCGCTGTAATGGGCGTGGGAAGCTGCCTGTTCCAGACGCCTAACAACGCGGAGATGATGATGGCCCTGCCGATGAAGAAGAGCGGGCTGGCCTCGAGCATTCAGGCGACCACCAGGAACCTGTCCCTGGCGGTAGGCGTATCACTGGCCACGATCCTTATGACGCTGATGATGGGGTCCATGGACTACGGCGCGATAGCCGGCGGACCTCTGGCCGGAGATCTCTCCGATTCCGTCGCTACCGCCGTGGCCTTCGGAGGGGCGCTCTCCATCGTAGGCGCGATCATCTCCCGGCTGGGCGAAAAGGGGATGGGATCCGTCAAGGTGGACTGAGTTCTCCTGCCCTTCCACATTACTATCTCCCGGCATTTCCCAGTTTATATATACTCTACAAATGAAAGTATTTTCATCGTCTTCTAGGGGGGAGACAAGGTGGAAGAGACCAGGTCATCCAGGTTAATCTCGTTGGGCGCTCTCTTTTTCTCATTGATGATGCTCGTGTCGCTTTTCGGTCCGTTCTCGTTCATCAGTTCCGCGGCGGCGGAGACGGACGGGGATTATGAGTACGAGCTGATCAACGGCGACACCGAGGTAAAGATCAAGAAATATATCGGTCCAGGAGGGGACGTGATCATCCCGGGGGAGATCGATGGTAAGCCGGTCAGGACCATCGACTATCACGCTTTCTATCTGCTGGAAGGACTGACCTCGGTGATGATCCCCGCCAACGTCACATCGATAATCGGGGCTGCGATAGCGGAATGCCCGGATCTGACGGACATCAACGTCAACTCCACCAACGCGGAGTTCGCCAGCGTAGATGGGGTGCTCTTCAGCAAGAACCTCAAGAATCTGAGGACGTTCCCCTCTGGCCGAGAAGGCCCCTACACTGTGCCAGGTGGAACGGTGAACATTCTCAAC
>JBFYNB010000093.1:0-5604 GCA_041304605.1 Methanomassiliicoccales archaeon | reverse complement strand
CCCTCGGTCTGCTTCAGCAACGCTTCCAGATCGAGCAGGTCGTGTCCGGTGACCAGTATTCCCGGTCCCTTCCTCACGCCGGTGAAGACGGTGGTCGGGGTGGGGTCTCCGAAGAATTCGGTATTGGCTTCCTGCAGCATCTCCATGGCGCGGTAGTTGATCATTCCGGACCTCAGGATCAGGTTCCAGTGGTCCTCGGTGGAGAAGTCCACGTTGGTCAGGGTCTTGAAAAGTGCTTCATGCACGAAGGCGTCGATCTGCTCGTCCCTCTTCCCCAGGACCCGGCAGTGATAGGCGTAGGCGGCTATTCCCTTCAAACCGTAAATGAGCATCTCCTGCAAGCTCTGGATGTCCTCGGTCTTACCGCAAACGCCGCGGGTCGTGCAGGCCACGCCCTTGGCGGTCTGTTGGCATTGATTGCAATACATCGACATGATTCACACCTAATAACTAACAATTAAATTATAATATATTAAGTCGATTACTATTATTAATAAAGCAAAATGGATTATATCCTATCATAAATAGGGAAGGAAGATCTGTATGCGTCTAGATCCCAAGGACAAGATCATAATATCCATGTACGCCGAGGACCCCGACGTCTCCCAGGAGAGCATCGGCAAGAAGATCAACCTGTCGCAACCTTCCGTCGCGGCCAGGATATCCAAGTTAAAGGAGGCGGGGGCGCTGGCCAGCCAGCTCGGCATCAATCCGCTGAAGATGGGTCTGTACGTGGCCAAGGTGGACATCTCCTCGACCAGGCCGGACGAGATCCTGAGCATGTTCCGGGGATGCCCCTACTTCGCCAACGGCTTCACCATCTCCGGGAAGAACAATCTTTGCCTGCTTTTCTTCAGCGAGAGCATCGCCACATTGGAATCCATAGTCAACGGGCACATCCGCTCCAATCCTTCCGTTTCAGACGTCGATTTCAACATCGTGATCACGTCCGAAAGGGATTACATCGTCCCCTCGGTCATGAACTTCGAGCACCAAGAGCGCCCGCCCTGCGGGATCAAAATGCAATGCCGCGACTGCCCCTCGTTCAAATCCGTGAAGTGCATGGGATGCCCAGTGACCGGACAGTACCAGGGGACGCTGTACTGAGCTAGCGCCTGCGACGGAGTACGATGTAGATCAGACCAATGATCACGCATAGTAAGATGATGACCGTCAGTACGAGGAGCAACGGCAGCTCTTCCTCTGTTTCTACGGAGAATCCCATCAACATCGTGTTGGTGTTGCCCGCCTCGTCGATGGCCATCACCTCCACCGTGTGGTGACCGGCAGCCAATCCGGAGAGCTGGAGCTGATCACTAAAGATCACATCGCTCCAATTCCCTCCGTCCAGACGTACCCTGTGCCCGGATATGCCTGATACGGCGTCCGAGGAGGTCCAGGTGAGCATATGATCGCCCGACCTTATCGTCGAGCCGTCCACGATGCTGTCGATGTGCACGGAAGGCGAAGTCCTGTCGATCAGGATGTCGGCGCTCCTGGTCGCCTCCACGTTCCCCTGTGCATCGATCGACCGGTAGCGCAGGGTCCGTTCCCCTTCGCCGGTGATGTTGAACAGGCCAATGCATTCGGTCCAATTGGTCTCGTCCAAGCTTATCTCAGTCCGTTCGACCAGGCAATTGTCGGTGGCGTTGAGCGCCACCCCCACGGAAGACACGTACCATCCGTTCTGCCCCTCGGTTCCTTCGAAACGGACCTCGGTCACCGGGGGAGTTGTATCCATCATCGTGAATTCCGCCGAAACGCCTTCCGCGGAGTTGTAGCCGTCCGAGGCTATGACCTTGATCAAGTAATCCCCACCAGGCTGGAGACCGGCGGTGCTCCACTGGTGATCTTCCTGTTGTAGCTCGCTGGCGATGGGCACCCATGTGCAGCCGCCGTCGGGACTGAAGGCCAGCCTGTACACTAGATCATCCCCGTCCGCGTCGTCGCCGGCCCAGGTGATGTTCAGAACATCGCCGACCTCGACCTGCTCGGCGGCCGCAGGCCCGGTGATCTGCACCGAGGGAGCGTTGTCGGAAATGGTCCTCTGCACCAGGATCGTTCCGGTCTCGTTCACCAGCTGCAGGTACTTCGCCCCGGCCACCTCGGGAATGTTGAAGGCAAAATCCACCTCGTTCAACCGCCGTTCGTACACCTCGGTGATGCTGTCCCAATGAGCCATCTCGTTAAAGGACGCCTGGAACGGGAAGGTGCCCAATGGGATATGAGAGGGATCGAGCACTCTGAAAGAGTAATTGCCTGCATTAACGAAACCGACCGCCTGTTCCAGGTCACGCGGGGCGGCGGCGAGATGCTGTACGTTATTGCTGAGGAAGGCCGTTCCGTTAAGGAAAAGCTTGCCTTTGATGAGGACGGATGGCCCTTTCAGAAGTGGATTGGTGACGAACTGGGAATAAAGGTTCCATTGCCATACCCCATCCACAGCAACGTCGTCGCGGTCGGACAGGTCCAGCCAGGTCTTCGGATAAGTGCGGTATCTTTGCTCGTCCATCCAGCGCGGGGAGGACGGCACACCTTCCGGCAATATCCAATCGTAGCTCATTGTGGTGCTGGCCTCGTGGTCGTAATTCCTTTCCAAGGGATTCCATGTTTCCGCCTCGTAGAGCACGAGACCTATGTCGTGCGGGTGCCAGAGATAGTACGTATGCCCGAGCTCATGAGCCAGCAGGTCTGGGCTTTTCTGAAGGCCAACTGCGGTCACTAGGAAGGGTACCCGGTCCTCGGGGTCGCGCAGCATGCCGCAGGCGCGGCCGTAGAGCTGGCCATTGCCGTAATAGAGCACCTTGAAGACCACGATGACCTTGTCATAACCCATGGCTCTGGCGTCATCAGAAAAAGAGCGGGCGATGTCCGCCGCCTCGTTGTGATCTTCGTATTCCGCATGCTCCCAGGGGGCGATGGTGACGTTGACTCCGTCATCCGCCACCGGGTACTGGTCCCGGAGGACCTCGATGTTCCGATCGAGGTATTCCTCGAACTCGTACTGGCCTCCGGCGTCGTTGTAGATCGGCACCACCAACATCCTCATCGGCTGAGCTCTGACCACATGCACCCCGGCGGTGTACCTGATCATGTTGTTGCTCTCCACCGTCTCCATGACCCGATGGAGCGGGTCCACGGTCACCGTGAGGTCGTAGTCGACACCGGTGCTGGTCCAGGACAGGGTCATGGGATCGGTGTCCCACCGCGGTGCGTCCCAGTATGAACCTCCGGGCAGGTAGACGATGTTCTGCCCATAGCTCAGCGGAATGCCACCGTCCTCGTGACCGAGGTCCGTGAGTGTCTTGGTTCCGAAGTCGTAATTGATCCGGAACTCGGTGTACACCGTCTCCTGGAAGGTGCTTATAACAACCAAGCGCAGAGCTACCGATTTGTTCTTGATTATCTCTGGAGGGTCATGGGTCACTTGGATCAGGTCCATCTCTGCGATGTATAGATCGTTGGATGTCGGGCTGCCCGAAGAGGCCAATAGGACCATCTGGATGATAAGAAGGAATGAGATTAAGATCGCGGCTGATGCCGACAGCTTCGACACCTTGACCCCCGGTTATGAACTAGAATATGCGGGGATATAATGGTGGTCATTGACCGTCGATGCCTCAACACGTAATGCGATACCGCAGGAATTTTTTAAAATGATGGATAATGGCGGGCTCGGAGGGATTCGAACCCTCGGCCTATCGGTTAAGAGCCGATCGCTCAACCTGGCTGAGCTACGAGCCCGATTAAGCCACGGAATCATATTGTCATAAATAAACGTTACGGATACCGGGTTCATTCGGCCTTACGCCAGAAGGGGACTATCTCTTGCGCCTTTCCCCTTTTAATGAGAGCGCAGCCGATAGGCGCTGGCAGATTGACAACATCGTTCTTCGCCAGCCGGTACGGGCGGTCCAAGCCGGCGATCTCCGGCAGGTCGTCCAAAACACGCACCAGTACCCTTTCTGCCGGCTTCGATTGGTCCGGTGCATGATCCTTGCCGTTCACCATGCTCAGCGCCTGCCTCAGCTGCCCCTGGTCCACCGTAGCGCACACTGAACCGGACGGCGCTGGATTCCTTGGAACGGGCGCCTTGCCTTCCAGCGACAGGTCTCGGCACTCGTTTATGGCACGAAGCACCTGATCGTACATCTCCCGCTCCTCTTCCGTGAGACGTTGCAGGTCCATCTTGGACCCCTCCGAAGCACGCGTTGCCATATTGGTGATCTTGCGCATGCGGAAAAAGAAGATCTGGTTGCCCTTGGTGGAGACCTTCTTGAACTCGTTGGTCATGCTGGTGGCCTTGAAGGACAAAGGATCCTTCTTGATCTCCTCCTCGCTCTCCTTCCTCAACCTATCCATGTAGTCCCGGAAGGCGGGATAGAGGTCACGCCTTACCTCCACCAGGTCGGGTGAGTTCTTCTCCTTGCGGTGGATCTCAGTGACCTCCTTGTAGTTGATCTGTTCGAGCGGAGGTGCCATCGCAGACGGATTCGGTTGTTGATATAAGAAACTGACCTAGCACCCTCGGAAAGAGGGCGCCAGGCGGATAATTTCTCTGAAGGATTAAGTAATCCTCCGCCCGTTCCGGGAGCGTGGACCTCTCCAAATGCCTGCGGCCGTCGGCGGACGGGTCGGAGATGGATATTATCGTAACACCGAACAGCACCTCACCAGGAGTGCAGGACGTGGACCCTTGGCGGCACCGCCTAGTGGTGAAGGTGCGGGCCCCGCCCGAGGACGGCAGGGCGAACGAGGAGGTCGAGGAGCTTTTATCGTCCGTCATCGGAGCCAAGGTCACCGTTTCCAGAGGGCACACGCAGCGCATGAAGGTGGTGCGCATTTTCGCGCCGGTGGACGCGGTCAAAAAGGCGTTGGGAGGATCGCCATGACCTTAGGTCGTTCGCCAAAGGAAAGGCTGGAAGAGATCCAGGCGGTCCTCGAGGAACTGATGTCCCGCGACCCCAAGGCGGTCATCCTGGTAGAGGGCATGCGGGACCGCGGCGCCCTTACGATACTCGGCGTGAAGGGTGAAATGATCCAGGTGCAGAGCAGCGACGGTATCTTCGCCATCGCGGAGCGTCTAGCCAAGGAGGGCAAGAGCGCCATAATCATGACCGACTGGGACCGCAAGGGCGGGCAGCTCGGCCGGTTGCTGAGGAACGCGCTCAAATCCAACGCTGTTCCTTATGATGACGTTCTAAGACAAAGGTTAGTGGTCGTCGCCAAGCAGGACATAAAGGACGTGCAATCGCTGCCGTCGCTCTACTCGCGCCTAGTTCAGGAAGTGCAGGCCAGGCACCTCTAATATTCTGAGAAAAACAGCATGTCAAGGCATGGCCAGCCAAACTATTTATTAAGATATCGGCCTAGGAGGGCTCGTTATCATGCCTTTGGACCGCAGGATGCTGGATGAGCTTGGGATACAGAACGCGGAAGAGCTTTTCTCCGACGTTCCGGGGGAGGTGCGCATGGAGGACCTCCCGCTCCCCAAGGGGAAGGGCGAGATGGATGTCGTTCGCCACGTGCAGAACATACTATCCGACAACGTCACCGCAGATACCGCGCCCTGTTTTCTAGGCGGAGGGTACTATCATCACTTCA
>JBFYNB010000092.1:0-5779 GCA_041304605.1 Methanomassiliicoccales archaeon | reverse complement strand
GCGGGGTGGACAAGGGGTTCAAAGTGCACCGGCTACACGCGCTGAAGCTGTTCCTCTCCCTCCGCGCCATTTCCAAGAAGGCCACCAAAGCGAGGATGGCCGCCCGAAAGGCGGCCGCCGAGGAGAGCGCCAGGGAGAAGGAGTCCAAGGAGACCGAGAAATGAGCCCGGTGCGTGACGATCAGAAGGAGCATTTCCGCGATGTGCTGCGCTCTATCCACCTCATCATGGTCGAATCGTTCAAGCTGCGACAGGTGAAGGTGGTCCCGCTCGGTTCGGAGGGCTCCCGGCTGTCCATACCGATCAAGATAGAGGGTGTGGACCGCACCGGCGCCCAGGTGCGCTATTTCGCGAAAATACTGGGCGGCAGCGACATCATGACCGAGAAGACCATCCAGTTCTTCAAGAACGTCTACCTGCAGATGGAGGGGCGGCCTCCGCTCTTCAACTTCAATCGTTCCGCCAAGGACCTGGCGCTGCACCAGTTCGAGACCATGAGCCAGGTGTATCGTCTGGGAATTCCTACCGCCAAGCCCCTGGGGACGTTCGCCCTGCCGGGTGGGATGTGGCTTTTCGTAGCCGAGTTCCTGGAGGCGGCGTCCTCGGCCACCATGAAGGTCAGCGAGGCGCAGCTGGACAAGGCCTTCGAGCACCTTCGCCTCATGCACAAGAACGGAATCTACCACGGGGACATCAAGCCGGAGAACTTCCTGTTCGCCGACCAGGTGTACATCATGGACGTCGGGAACTTCCTGAAGGACGCCCCGGAGAAGGAGAAGGTGTCATACGACCTGGCCTGCGTGCTGGCATCGTTCCTGGATCTCGCCACCCCGGAGAAATTGGTCAAGCTGGCCAAAGGGTATTACGGGGTCCGGGACATGAAAAGGGCGGCGACCTACCTGGAACTGATCGATCGCCGGCCAGACTTCCGGTTGGCGCCGGAAAAGATGAAAAAATTGAAGGAATTGCTGTCCTAGGCGGGCTCCTTCTTCTTGAATAGGGCCTTGGCCGCGAACTCGACTCGTATGCCGTCCTTCGTTTCCTCTACCGAGAACTTCCACTGCTCGATGTTGGCATTGTAGTCCTTGAACATCTTCTTCAGTTCCTGACCCTTGTCGTTCAGAACCACGGCTATGTCTTTTTCTGCCATTGGAATGACCTCTGAATGGAATAATGGGAGCACTCTATAGATATTGTTTCGGTTCTCTGGACGGTCACCGTTCAGATGGTGCGATCGCTCGGTAGGTTGGCAAAGAACACACCATCGGAGTGAGATACTGAATTGCACGGCCTGTTCTCTCACGCGCTGGTATGGCGAAAAATTGAGCTTACTTCGTTCTTTTCATGCCGACCTACTTTCTTGACCGGCGGAACGAATAGGGCTTCTGAATTAGCAGGTTCGAAGCATAAGGCTATCTAATGCGGACAAGAATGGATACGCATAGGAACTTAACATGGGAAACGAAGAAAAAATTGCTTCCATGCTCCATCTGGTCGGTGGTAAGCCGGAAAACGTTGAGCAGATCGTCAATGAGATCGACAAGTTCTTTGATACCATGAACGCCGAACTGGAGGACTGGAAGGTGTGTATGGAGGAATTCCCCGACGGCATTCGCGTCTTCGCCAGATTTCAGGTGCTGGTCAGTAAGTAGGAGCGCTTTTGAAAAACAACGAGGAGCAGGCTGGAGAAACCCGCCAGAGCAGGATCCGCCAATGGGCCATTGCCAGGCAGGATCCGAAGGTTAACAAAGGGCTTGACCAGTTCGAGCGAAATGAGATGAGCGCGGAGATACTGGACGTGGACCGGGACCTCGGGGCCTTTGACAGTTTTAGAGGGGACCGGGGTTCCACCAAGTTCCTAGGTGAATACCACAAGGAGGGCGCTCCGTACATGGATGTGGAGGGCTTCAGTGCTTATGAACCACCGATCGGCGAGCCGGACGTTCCGCGGGAAAAGGATCCCGTGGCGCCCAAGATCGACCCCTGGATGATTGAGATACTGACCTACACGCTCTTTCGATCGGTGTTCGGGAAAAGTGTGAACATACCCATACGCCGCGAGGGCATGGTGAACATGGACGTCACCTTTACTGAACAGGACATAGTCATAGATACCAAGCAGCTGTTCTTCCAGGTCCCTGAACTGGTGGTCTGGAAGATCATCTATAATCACAAGGGGCACCCGGTGGTCGAGATCGGCCGGGACGTCAAAAACGGGATGAAGGTCCACAGATTGGGAGCGATACGGCTGGTAATGGGGATGTGGATCGGTGCAAGAAAGCGCAACCGGGAAAAGGCCAGGCTAGCCAAGGCAGCTCCACCGGCCAGTGGGGCATCATGAGCACAAGGGCCGCGGAGCAAAAGGAGAACCTCCGAGAGGTGATGCGTTCCATCCATCTGATAATGGTGGAGAATTTTGGTGTCAGGAAGATAAAGATCATTCCGGTCGGCGATGAGGGTTCCCGCCTCTCCATCCCGATCAAGATTACGGGCGTCGGTAAGGACGGGGCGCCATCCCGCCATTTCGCTAAGATAATCGGCTCCAGCGACACGATGACCGAGAAGACCATACAGTTCATGAAGAACATGTATCTGCAGATCAATTCGCGCAACCCTCTCTTCGGCTTCACCCATTCGGCCGAGGCCATGGTCCGTTATCAGTTCGAGACGATGACCCGGATCGGTGAGCTGGGAATACCCACCGCCAAGCCTCTGGGCATATTCGCGCTTCCTGGTGGGTTGTGGTTGCTCCTGACGGAATTCCTTGAGTTCCCCAAACTGACCACGGTGAAGAAGCTGAACGATGAGCAATTGGACGAAGCCGTCCGCAGCATTCACCTAATGCATGCTAATGGGTTATTTCACGGGGACATCAAGCCTCAGAACTTTCTGTTCAAGGACCGGGTTTTCATACTGGACGTAGGTAATTTTCAAGAGGACGCCCCGGTCAACGAGAAAAGGGCCTATGACCTCTCATGTCTTATGATGTCTTTCCTGGAGCATTTCCCTCCGGAGAAGATCGCTACCGTTACCGCGAAATATTATCCCAAGAGGGACCTCAAAAAGGCCACGACCTATTTCGACCTGATAAAGCTGCGGCCAGACTTTCATATCAATGAAGATGCGCTGAACGGTCTGGCCCTGATACTGTCATGATGTCTAGTTCGCCTTCTCCTTGGTCTTGAAGGTTGCCTTGACCACCCATTCGACCTTGATCCCTTCGCTGGTCTCTTCTATGGAGAACTTCCACTGGTCCATGCTCGCATCATAATCGGTGAGCAACTTCTTCAGTTCCTGGCCTTTCTCGCCAATTATCTTGGAGATATCCTTTTCCGGCATGTTTCAAACACCTGTGTCCCCAACTAGGTAACGAGTAGTAGTTAAAAGTTGGCGGTCAAGCATCAGGCCACAACTGGGCGGACATCTCCCTCAGCTTCACCTTCATGATCTTCCCGCTGGCGGTCATCGGGTACTCGTCCAGGAAGTGCACGTACTTGGGGATCTTGTAGAAGGCTATCTTCCCGCGGCAGTGATCGACGATGTCCTCGGCGGTCAGCTTGACGCCCGGCCTCAATATTACGAAAGCGGCCGGCAGCTCGCCGTACTTGACGGACGGAACTCCGACCACTTGCACGTCCGCAACGCCTTCCATATGATGGATGAAGTCCTCCACCTCCTTGGGGTAGATGTTCTCCCCTCCGCGGATGATCATGTCCTTCAGGCGGCCGGTGACGGCGTAGTAACCGTCCTCGTCCACCATCCCTATGTCGCCGGAGTGCAGCCAGCCGTCCTTGTCTATGGCCTTGGCGGTCTCCTCGGGCATCTTGTAATACCCTTTCATGACGTTGTGGCCGCGGCAGCAAAGCTCGCCGTGCTTGCCCGGTCCCAGGTGCTCCCCTGTTTCGGGATCTATCACTGCCACCTCGATGCCCGGGAACGCTTTTCCGACGGTGGAGCATTTCTTCTCCAGGCTCTTTTCGTCGTATCGGCTCTGGGTCATGGCCGGGCTGCTTTCGGTCAGACCGTAAACGATGGTGACCTCCCGCATGTTCATGCGGTCCACGCACTCCCTCATGGTCTTCACCGGACAGGGCGAGCCGGCCATTATTCCCGTGCGCAGCGTCGAGAAATCGAACTTGTCGAACAGCTTGTGGTCCAGGATGCCGATGAACATGGTCGGTACGCCGTACACGGCCGTGCATCTCTCCTTCTCTATCGACATCATCACGTTGATGGGGTCGTACTTCTCCAGGATGACCATGGTGGCCCCGTGGTTCAAACAGGCCATTACGGCCAGCACGCAGCCGAAGCAGTGGAAGAGCGGAACGGGAATGCACAATCTGTCGGCAGTGGTGAAGTTCTCGTTCACACCCACCCAGTATCCGTTGTTGGTGATGTTGAAGTGAGTGAGCATGACACCCTTGGGGAAACCGGTGGTGCCGGAGGTGTACTGCATGTTGACCACGTCGTGGGTGGAAAGCTCGCTCTGCCTCTGACGGAACTCCTCGTCCCCGACGGCCACGCTCATCGCCAACAGCTCGTTCCAGGAGTACATCCCGCGGTGCTTCTCCGGTCCCAGGAACAGCACGCGGCGAAGGTGCGGGTAACGCTCGGAACGTAACCGGTCCCTTGGCTGTTCCTTCAGCTCAGGAATGAGCTCGTAAAGCGTGTTCACGTAGTCCGTGTCGCGGTAGCCGTCGATCACGAATATGTTCTCGCAATCGGACTGTCTCAGCAGATAATCGATCTCCGCCGAGCGGTAGTTTATGTTGATCGTGAGCAGGATCGCCCCGATCCGGGCGGTGGCGAACTGCAGGGTGACCCAGTGCGGAACGTTGGTGGCCCAGACGGCGACCTTGTCGCCCTTCTTCACGCCCAGTGCCATCAGTCCCTTGGCCGCCCGGTCCACGGTGTCCCGGAACTGCCTCCACGTTAGCCGGTAATCACGGTCCGCAAAAACGACGGCGTCCTGATCTGGAATTCTATCCACGATCTCGTCCAGAAGCTGGCCGATGGTGGCCTCCCGGGTTATGTTCTCCCTCGGCATCGGCTCACCTCAGATCGGGGTGTAGATGACGGCGAATATCTCCGCCGCCTCTCCGTTCGCAGCGCCCAGGTGGTGCGGGACCACGGAGTTGTAGTGCATGGAGTCGCCCTCCCTGAGGATGTGTCTCTCCTTGCCGTACACCAGTTCCACTTCGCCCTTGACCACGATGACGAACTCCTCCCCCTCGTGCGAGGAGGTGCAGCTGTCGTCGCATGGCTGGACGACTATGTACAGAGGTTCCATGTGCCGGTCGGTCTTGCCTTTGGCCAGCGGGTAGTAGTGGTACTTGCCGACCGCGCCCTCCTTGTGGGCGGCGGTCTCCTCCGCCCTGTCCTTATAGCGGGTTATGACCGGGTCCGGGCGCACCTGGTCGTCCATGAAGGTGCCCAGCCTTTGCCCGAGCGCCCTGGAGAGCTTGACAAGCACTCCCAGCGGCGGATAGACCTCTCCCTCCTCCGCCTTCCGCACCAGGCTGGCCTCGACGCCCGCGTTCTTGGCCAGGTCCTCAACGCTCATGTTCAATCTCTCGCGATAGGTGCGTATGCGCGTCCCAAGTTTGTCAGGAGTGGTCAAATGGTCATCCTCCGGTCAGCCAGGCGTCATGCCCAGGTCCGTAATAGCGTAACCTAAACGGCCGAACGTTTAAGAATCTTACTTAACGTGGTCATTTGATCGGTTAAATAAGAAAAAATGAGCAGAGTGCCGAAGCACTCATAAGTTGTTCTTAGCCCAG
>JBFYNB010000091.1:0-5853 GCA_041304605.1 Methanomassiliicoccales archaeon | reverse complement strand
ACGGCTAATGGGGCGAAGTTGTTCTGGTAGTAATACGAAACGCATCTAGATAGAACAGAATAGACCACCAGGTCGTCCTTCAGATCTCCATTGGAGTCCGCTATCTGAATGAACGAAGGCACCGATCCTGCGGTCTGCATGGTGATAACATCGAAGTCGGTTCCATCAAAATCGACACCACATACCCCGGAAGCGCGGGTGGCGAATCCAATCTCCAAGGATCCATCATCATCTAGATCCCCCAGTTCAATGGCCAGGACCTCGTCCTTGGCTTGATAGGTCTTTTTCGCACCCAGGATGAAACCTACGTCTACCATCTCCTGCTTGTAAGCGTGAATCTCGTTCAGGGAAGAGACCACGAGATCGTCACGACCGTCTCCCGTCAGGTCTCCTGCCCGCAGTCGCATGGGCTCCAAGACCGAGTCCAGGATCAAGTAATCATCGAAGAGCTCGTCTCTGGCGAATGGAGCGCCGGTCGCCCTTCCATAATAGATCTCTATACGGGAGCTGTTCTTGTCGATTATAGCCAGGTCGCCGCGGCTCCCTTGGTCCCGCTGCGTGTCGAAATAGCCGGCCACCAACCCAGTCACGTTCATACCTGGCAAAGGCAGGGTATGGTTCTGTGATTGTGAATATCTCTGGGAGGTTCCGGTGTTCCAGAATATCTGAACGCCGCCCATCCCTCCGATGGCCAGGTCTGAACCCAGATTCTCGTCAAGGTTCCCGACCGTTATGATGTTGGATGTCGGAATGTCCACGACGAGGGTTATGGCGTCTATGCTGGTGAAAACCATATCGCCACCGAACCAGATAGTGACCTGATTGGAGGACCTCAGCATGATCAAATCATCGCAACCGTCATTGTCTAGGTCCTGGGAGATCAGACATATCACGTCCAAGGGTGCTGGCAATTCTCCCAGTTTCGAAGTACCCATCGCCGAGAAACGAATAGCTCCAGCGCCATAAATGGCGGATTCGTTGCTTCCTTTGCCGTTGAAGTTGCCCACGACAGCCAAAGAGAAGCTCGCTTCGGACAGCATCAGGTTATCGTTGGCGTTGGATACGGCCGTAGCCGTCAACGATACCATGGCACGGTAGTATACGGTGACCGTCCCGTTCTCGGGGCCGCTCGCTGAGATCACTATCAGGTCCTGGAGCCCATTCGAATTCATATCCCCAGTCACTGCTTTTATTGGGTCCTTAGGTACTGGGAAAGCCATCGAGTCAGTGAAGCTGTATAGCCCGCCCGGTAATGGGCTGTTGAACATGGTCACGTTGTCTAATTGGCTAGACAACACCACAAGGTCGGTCCTGCCGTCACCGTTATTATTAGCGCCGCAGAGGTAGGTGACCATCCGCTGCTTGGTAATCTGCAGGGTAGTGACCGTTTCCATGGAACCAGAGGAATTGGAATATATTCTGAATTGAATCAACTCGCTGCCCTGGGACGCCACGGCCAGTTCCGGATGCCCCTGCCCATCCAATTGCTGCAGTGTGATCGCCGAGGGGCTTGCTACTGTAAGGGTGCTCACAAGGCTCCAGACGGTGCCGTCAAAGGCCTTGTTACGATACACAGCCACCTTATTGATCGCCTGATCGCCGACTATGATGTCGATCGATCCGTCGTTGTTGATGTCCCCCACTGTCAACAGCCGTGGTCGTTGCATGCCTGTATCGGGGGTAAGGTCGATGCTGTTGTTCAGTATGAACCCGTCTCCCTTGAAATGCAAGCGTACCGAGGCTTTCTCGGTCACCGAGTCCCGAGACACTAAGATCACCACGTCAAGCTCTCCATCTTTATCAAGGTCGACCAACGCCAACCGGTGGGGTCTCAGGTCGGTGTCGAATATTAAGGCCAGGTCGGTCTGGAAATTATCTTTTTGGTATAGGACGAGAACGTTGTCAGAACCAAGGTTGTTCAGGGTCACCACCAGGTCCAAGGCATCGTCGCCATCCATATCTCCAGCGGCTATGGCGGTGGGTTGGTAGTCAACACCCCGAGTCAACGAAGGGCTGTCTGGGAATTTGCCGTTGGAATCGCACAGGTAGATGTCAACTAGGAAAATACCAGAAAATATTATTGCAAAATCATTTCTGCCGTCGCCATTAAGGTCCGCCACGGCGATGTCGATTGGATTGGCCCGGGTAACCACAGGCTGAGAGAAAAGATCGAAATAAGCACCTGGAGTCTGGACCCCTGGATTGGTTTCAAGAGGCGCTTGATTCTCACTGAGGTTATTAGGTAAGGTTGCACCTGGGACAGCCATGCTGATAAGGAAGAGAAATAATAGCACGGCTATCGCTAATCGTTTCATGCCCATCCCGATTCATAAGATATTCATCTATGCGGATAAATAATTTGGCTAGAGCTGGACGGATATTTTGGTTTTATACTATCGAAAAAAGGGAGGCTGCCGTCACTCCGAGACCAAAGCCTCGAAGATCGTTTGCGCCAATTCCTTCGCTTTCGCCTTGTCGTTCAGGGGGTGCACCAGCACCCTTCCGCTGCCGTAGACGGTAACGTCAAGCTGTCCGACCTTGGTCACCAGATAAAGTTCGTGCGATTCCACCTGGTAGCCTTTCGTCCTGAGGGAATCGCCGGACCGGGCCAGGTCGAACCTCACCTTCTCCAACGGTATGGCGGACATGGAATCGCTGCGGCATATGCGTTCGACACGGAACTTCATCCCTTCAGCTCCTTGAGTAGAGCGAACGCGTCGGCCCGGAAGCGCTCCAGGGTGCCCTCGTTGACGATGAGCGCGTCTGCCAGCGCGATCGTCTCGCCCAGTCCCCAGCCAAGTTCCCGCTGGTCCCGCTCGTTGAACTCCTGGCGGTCCCGGGGGGCGTCCGAACGCGCTCTGCTCACCAGGCGGGGATATCTGGTGGAGGGGGAGCTGTGCACAGCGAGGATCTTCACGTGCTCGCCAAAGGCAGAACGGAAGACGTTCACCTCGGACATGCCGCGGCAGCCGTCTATGAGCGTATCTCCGTCGCCGACCAAAGGCACTATCCTCTTGGCCCAGACATCGTAACCGTGGCGCTGCCGCTCCTCATGAGCGAACTTTCCGACGTCCTGCGCCGGAACGTTGTTCTTAGAAGCCTCCGCTCGAACGACATCCCCCATGCGTCTTACCTGATATCCCAGCTCGATAGCTACCGACACCAGTTCCTCCTTGCCCGCCCCGGGCATTCCGGTCAGGATCAGAACGCCCATGTCCACCACCTTGAAAGAAAAGAGACAGGGGCCTGCCTCACAGCAGGTTCCCGGCGATGTCGTCCAGCAGGCGGTCGCAGTACACGCAGCGTAGCATCGGAGGATTTTTTGATTCCACGATGAACTCCGCCTCCACCGGCTCGCTCTGGTTGGTGATGCAGTTGGGATTGCTGCATTTTGCCTTGCCTACCACGCGCTCCGGCATCCGGACGCTGTACTTCTCGGCGACGTTGAAGTCGCGGATGATGTTGATGGTGGCCTTAGGCGCGATCAAAGCTATCTTATCCACTTCCCTGGGATCGAGCTCCCGGTCCTCCACCTTCACCACGTCCTTCCATCCCTCCTTCTTCGAGGGAACGTGCATGAGGACGCTAACTGGCGATTGCACCTGACCGCCGTCGGTCATGCCTATGATACGCAAGACCTTCAGGGCCATTCCGCAGTCGATGTGATCGATCACCGTTCCGTTACGGATCGGGGTTACCTTGAACTCCTTCATCACAGCTCGCCTCCCAGGACCAGGTTGAGCAAGGCCATTCTGACCGGCACTCCGTTGAACGCTTGCTCGAAGTACTTGGCATGCGGCGTTTCATCAACCTCCGGGTCGATCTCGTCGACCCTTGGTAGGGGATGCATGACGATCAGGTCGCTCTTCGCCTCCCTCAGGAGCTTCTGGTCCACCCGGTACATGCCGGCCACCTTCTGGTACTCGGCCAGATCGGGGAACCTCTCCTTCTGGATGCGCGTCACGTAAAGAACGTCAGCATCGGCGATGGTCTCCTCGAGATGGCTGGTCAATTTCGGTTTCCCGCCGGCCTTCTCCACCTGCTTCACGGTCTCCTTGGGCATCTGCAGTGCCGTCGGCGCCACGAACGTCAGGTCGACGCCGAAGGAACTTAACGCTTCAGCCAACGAATGCACGGTGCGGCCATACTTGAGGTCGCCGACCATGACCACCTTCAGCTTGCTGAAGTCTTTCTTGATGCGCTTGATGGTGAAGAGGTCCAGGAGGGTCTGCGTTGGATGTTGTCCCGCCCCGTCCCCGGCGTTTATGACCGGCTTGGAGGAGAACCGGGATGCCAATCTGGCAGCTCCCTCCCGCGGGTGCCTGATGACGATGATGTCCGAGTACACCTCGACCATTCGGATGGTGTCCGCCAGAGACTCGCCCTTGGATATGGAGCTCATGGACGGCACTCCCAGGTCGGTTATCCGACCGCCGAGGCGCATCATGGCGCTCTCGAAGGACATCCTGGTCCGGGTAGAGGGCTCAAAGAACAGCGTGGCCAAGATCTTCCCGTCCAACGCCTTGGAGCTCATCTCCCCCCGAGCATACGGTATCATTCTCTCGGAACGTTCCAAAACCTGCTCGATCTGCTCTCTCGTCAGATCGCGGATCGACACGATGTCCATTCCTTCGAAGGTCATGCTCTCAGAGTTGAATCCTCGAGACCGTATTTGACTCTTGGCATGGCTTGGCCGTCCCGACTGAAGGGCCGATAATGACCGAGGTCGCGGTGCCGATCGAATATCAATCGGCATCGGCGGAGCCGAACTGCTCCAGGGCGTCCTGCATCTTCTTGTACCAGTTCTCGACGCAGCTCTCCAGCTTCTCCCGGAGCTCCTTGCGGCTTATGGCCCGGTACACATGGAAGTATCCTCCGCGGGGGATGCTGCGCGTTTCTCGTAAAACCATGCCGCAGCTCAGCATCTTCTGCAATGCCCGATAAACAGTGGAGCGGTCCTTGCCCATCTGGTCCGCCAGGTCATTGGCGTTCACCGGCCCGGTCTCCAGCAGCCTCTCGTAGACCTCCACCTCGAAACCGTTGAGGCTGTAGGCGCACTGGACCAGGTCCTGGCAGCTGTTGACGTCCTTGATGGACTCCGGCATTATGTCTCGCTCCTTCCCTAAGAAAAGCTTATAAACTAACAGTTATATATAATTGTTGCACAACCGTGCAAAACCGATATGGTGATCATATGGACAAGAATGATACGCTTGACGCCAAGGGCTTGATGTGCCCAATGCCCATCGTGAAGCTGGCCAAGAAGATGAAGGACATGAAGGTGGGGGAGGTCCTAGAGCTGATCGCGGACGACGTCGGCTCCAAGGAGGACGTCCCGGCCTGGTCCAAGAGGACCGGCAACGATCTCATAGGCCAGAAGGAGGAGGGCGGAGCGTTCTACTTCTACATCAAGAAGGTCCAGTGAGGGCCTTCATTTAGCGAGTTGATACATATGGCAGAGACCAAGAAGTTCGCGATGGTGGTGTCGGAGGGCAGCTTCGACAAGGCCATGATGGCCATGATGATGGCCAACACGGCCGCAAGCATGGGGATCGAGACGCACATATTCTACACGTTCTTCGGGCTGAACCTTCTTAAGAAAGGGGCCAAGCCGAAGATGCCGGGCATGATGCGCCTGTTCACCGGAATGATGATCAAGAAGATGAAAGGCATCGGGATCGATGGCTACCAGGAGCAGATGGACATGGCCAAGGAGCTGGGCGTGAAGATCTACGCCTGCAACACCTCCATGAGCATGATGAACATAAAGCAGGAGGACCTCATCGACGGCATAACGGTGCTCGGGGCGGCCGCCTTCCTGGATATCGGAACTGACTCCGATATGCAGCTGTT
>JBFYNB010000090.1:0-5880 GCA_041304605.1 Methanomassiliicoccales archaeon | reverse complement strand
CGCAACGTCGTTATGGAGGTCTTCGAGGAGGACTACCAGGAAGGCATGTCCATGGAGGACGCGGTCACCCTGGGCCTAAAAGCTCTCAAGAAGGCCACCGAAGAGGAGAAGCTGAACCCCAAGGCCGTGGAGATCGGCGTGGTACGCCACGGGGACAACTTCCGCCGCCTCGATGAGTCCGAGGTGGAAACCTTCATCGCCAGGGTAAACCAGGGGTAATCGGAGAAGTAGATGGTCGACCTTGAAGAGGCGATCGTGGCCCGCCTGGAGTCACACGGCGAGACGTTCGAGGTGCTCATAGACCCCAAGGTGGTCAACCACCTGAAGGAGGGCAAGGAGGTCGATCTGATCGACTTCATGGTCATCGACGAGATCTTCAAGAACGCCCATAAGGGGACCAGGGCCTCCGAGGACAAGATGAAGGAGGTCTTCGGCACCCTGGATGCGGCGGAGATCGCCAAGGTGATCATTCTAAAGGGCGAGGTGCAGCTCACCGCCCAGCAGCGGAAGGAGATGCTGGAGAGCAAGCGGCTGCGCATCATAGCCACCATCGCCCGCAACGCCATAAACCCGCAGACCGGCGGCCCGCACACCCCGGCGCGCATCGAGATGGCCATGGAAGAGGCCAAGGTCCACATCGACCCCTTCAAGCCTGTGGATATGCAGGTGCAGCAGGTACTGGACAAGCTGCGTCCATTGATACCTATACGCTTCGACAAGGTGCGCATCGCTGTCAGGCTGAAGGCCGACGAGTACGGCCGCTGCTACGAGGACATGACGGAGATGGGGAAGATACTCAAGGAGGAGTGGCAGAAGAACGGGGACTGGATCGGCGTGGTGGAGATACCCGCCGGCCTCCGCGACGACCTGTTCCACCGCCTCAACGCCAAGACCCATGGCGACGTGGAGACCAAGCAGCTGAAATAACGCATAACGTTCCAGAGTGATAAAATGAACAACGAGAGCATGACCAGAGAACTGGTGCTACCCGGGGACCTTTTGGACGCCGGGACCATGAAGCCCGGCGAGGGGACCTATGTCCACGACGGCAAGATCTTCGCCGCGATGCTGGGCATCAAGAGCGTCAAGTCGAATTTCGTGAACGTGATCGCCCTGGGAGGCAGGTACATCCCGGCCCCCGGGGACATGATCATCGGCAAGGTGATCGACATCGGGCCTTCCAATTGGCTGGTGGACATATACTCGCCCTACCCGGCGCCCCTGCACGTGAACGAGGTTCCGTGGCGCGTCGAGTTCGGGGACACCGCCCGTTACCTGGCGGTCGGCGACACGCTGCTGGCCAAGGTCCTGTCGGTGGACGAGACCAAGCGGGTGCAGGTGACCATGAAGGAGCAGGGGCTGCGCAAGCTGCAGGGAGGACAGATAGTCGAGATCTCCCACAGCAAGGTGCCCAGGGTGATAGGCAAGAACGGCTCCATGATCCAGATGATCAAGACCTACACCAACTGCCGCATATTCATCGGACAGAACGGCAGGATATGGATGGACGGCAACATGGAGGACATGGTGCACGCCATGCAGGCCATAAAGATGATAGACGAGGGAGCGCAGACCCTGAAACTGACCGAGCGGGTGAAGGAATTCCTGGAATCGGTTTATCGCAAGGAAGAGTGAGGTGTTTTAAATGGGTGGAAATTCTGATATGAAGCTCATCGATGAAAATGGTATTAGGATAGACGGCCGGAAGATTGATGAGCTCCGGCCGATGAAGATCGAGGCCGGAGTGCTCAAGAGCGCGGACGGCTCTGCATATGTGGAGATAGGGAAGAACAAGGTGTTGGCGGCCGTTTACGGACCCAGGGAGTGCCACCCCCGGCACATGCAGAACCCGGCCAAGGCCATTGTCCAGTGCAAGTACAACATGATATCCTTCTCCGTCTCGGACCGCAAGAGGCCCGGACCGGACCGCCGCTCGGTGGAGATATCCAAGCTTATCTCCGAGGCCATGGAGTACGTGGTGTTCACCGAGAACTACCCCCGCACCTCCATCGACGTCTACATAGAGGTACTGCAGGCCAACGCCGGCACCAGATGCGCCGGGCTGGTCGCGGCCGCTGTCGCTTTGGCTGACGCCGGGATACCGATGAAGGACCTGGTTCCGGCCGTGGCCGTGGGCAAGGTCAACGACCAGGTGGTCCTGGACCTGAACAAGGAGGAGGACAACTACGGTCAGGCCGATCTGCCCATAGCCATGATACCCCGCACCGGCGAGGTGTTGCTGTTGCAGATGGACGGTCACCTGACCCAGGCGGAGTTCGACAAGGCCCTGGAGATGGGCGTCCAAGCCTGCCATGAGATCTACGAGCTGCAGAAGGACGCCTTGCGCCGCCGTTACGCCATAGTCAACGCGGAGGCCGAGGAAGAGACCAAGGAACCCGCCGAGGACGTTAACGAGGAGGCCTGAACATGGCAAGATCCATAGTTTCCGAGATCAAGAGGGACCACATCCACAAGCTGATCGCCGACGGAAAGCGCGTCGACGGAAGGGCGTGGGACCAGGTCCGTGAGATATCCATACAGACCAACGTCGTGGAGACCGCCGAGGGTTCGTCCCGGGTCAAGATTGGCAACACCGAGGTCATAGTCGGTGTCAAGATGTCCGTGGGGGAGCCGTTCGCGGACACCCCCAACAAGGGAGTTCTCTCCACCAACGCCGAGCTGATCCCCATGGCCTCCCCCAGCTTCGAGTCCGGGCCCCCGGACCCGGAATCCATCGAGCTGTCCAGGGTGGTCGACCGCGGCATAAGGGAAAGCCAGATGATCGACCTGGAAAAGCTGTGCATCGAACCGGGCAAGAAGGTCTGGATCAACTTCGTGGACATCTACGTCCTGGACTTCGACGGCAACCTGTTCGACGCTTGCAGCCTGGGTGCTGTGGCGGCCATCAAGAGCGCCATAGTTCCGGCCAAGGCCAACGGCCTGGGCGAGGACTATCCGATGCCCACCACCTGCACGCCGGTGTCTGTCACATCCCTGCAGATAGAAAACTCTTTATTAGTTGACCCGACTCTCGACGAAGAAAAGGTCGCAACAGCTAGGCTGACCGTTACCACTGATGACAATGGAGACCTGCGAGCCATGCAAAAAGGGCTCAGCGGGGCGCTAACATTGGAGCAGGTCAAGACGGCGATCGAGACCTCTCGCAGATTGGGCATTGAGATTAGAAAGCTTATCGGGTGATTGCAATGGCAAAGAGAACAGTTAAGGCAGGTAGCTCCGGAAGATACGGAGCCAGGTACGGAGTGGTCGTCAGGAAGCTGACCAGGGACATAGAGAAGACCCAGAGGTCCAGATTCGAGTGCCCCAGCTGCCACCACATCAGCGTCAAGAGGGTGGCTTCGGGGATCTGGGCCTGCAGGCACTGCGAGGCGAAGTTCGCCGCCGCCTGCTACTCCCCCAGGACCAGAGAGGCCGTGTCCAAGGAGATACTGGCCGCCAACGCCAAGGAGTGAATCACTTGAACTACAAGTGCGCCCAGTGCGAGAAGACCACCCGCTCCAACCTCAACCAGGTCGGGATACAGTGCGAGAGCTGCGGCTCCAAGCTGTTCTACAAGGAGCGGCCTAACGTCAAGAAGGTCATAAAGGGCCGGTAGACATGTTCCGGGCCACCCTGGCGGTGAGCTCGCCCTTCGCCTCGAACGTGGCGATGGCGATCAGCCCGGAGGCCGGAAGAGAGATACCACGCACCAGGGCCGAGGTTTCCGCGTCCGAGGGGTCGATGACCCTGACCTTGGACGCCGACGACCTGTCGGCCCTCAGGGCAGCTTTAAATTCCTACATCCGATGGATGAGCATAGCGGAAAAGATGAGTGAAACGGTCGGTGAAAACGATGGATGAGATGAGCCCCAAACTTCAAAATCAGATAGCCCAGTTCCAGCAGCTCCAGCAGCAGCTTCAGACGGTCATGAGCCAGAAGATCAGGATGGATGCCATGCTGAAGGAGATGGAGATGACCCTGGAGGAGCTAAAGAAGGCTCCCGCGGAAGCGACGGTGTACAAGAGCGTCGGCTCCCTGATGATCAAGGTGGCGGACACCCCGGCTCTCCAGAAGGAGATCGAGGATGACAAGGAGACCACCGAGATCAGGGTCAAGAGCCTGGACCGCCAGGAGAAGATGCTCAAGGAGAAGTTCCAGAGCGTCCAGGAGCAGCTGAACCGTGCTCTCGGTCAGCAGCAGCAGGGCACCCCGCTGAAGATGGACGAGGAAGAGAACTGAACCAATCACCAAACCACTTCCCCCTTTCCCTTATTCTAAGATAAATTGGATATAGCCAGGAAACGTTCGCTGCCTTGGATGCTAGACGATATTATCTCCAGGCTGTCCTCCTCGGACAAGATCATCCTGGTACATGGCAATGCTGACCCTGACGCGCTAGGCAGCGCTTACGCCTTGGCCAAGGCATTCCCGCCGGCGGACATACTTCCCGTGGAGGGACTGGACCGCACCTCCAAGAACGTCTCGGCCCGCCTGGGCATGGAACTTATCACCCGGCCGGAACGCAGCTATTCTCTGATAGTCGTTCTGGACACCTCCTCGCCGGAGCAGCTCGGAAGCTACAGCCAAATGCAGGGCGAGATGATCATCATCGACCACCACTGCCCTACGAACAAGTGGGCCGAGCGCGGCACGTATCTTTGCGATGACAGCAAGCGCAGCTGCGCCGAGGTCGTTCTGGACATCATCGACCGCGCCGGAAGGCCGGTCAGCCGGGAGATGGCCCTGGGCCTTTGCGCCGGGATACTCACGGACACCGGCCACTTCCGCTTCGCCAATCCCGCCTCCCTGCGCACCTTTGCGCGGCTGATAGAGACCGTGGGCGTGAACATGGAGGACGTGATGTCCCTTACCGATTCGCCGACCGACATCTCGGAAAGGGTGGCCCAGATGAAGGGAGGGCAGCGCATGCGCTTCGAACGGGTCGGCGAATACATCGTGGCGATATCGCAGGGCAGCTCCTTCGAGTCATCCGTATGCAAATCGCTGCTCTCGCTAGGCGCGGACATTGCGTTCGTGGCGTCCCAGCGCAACGAAGAGTTCCGTCTGAGCGCCAGGGCCCGTCAGGACCTGGTGCGCAAGGGGCTGCACCTCGGTCAATTGCTAGGCGACGTGGGCAACGAGACCGATAACGACGGTGGCGGTCACGGCGGGGCGGCCGGACTGGTAGGCGTAGGGGACGCTGAGGCCATTCTGAACATATGCATGCAGAAGTCCATGGCCTTCCTGCGCAAGCTGAAGTGAGGTCAGCGCAGCTTCTTGACCTCGGACAGCACCTGCCTGATCCGCTCCAGGTTCTCCGGCTTTTTCTCGAAGTACTCCCTGGCCGGCGTCAATATCCCGGCGAGCGCGGCGGCCGTTCCGTTCTTCAGGTCCATGGGGTGCAGCTTTCCAGCGAGGTAGGTCAGTTCCAGCTCGTCGTAGCTCTTGAACTCCAGGTTCCCGCCGAACTTCTCCGGGCGCTCGAAACGCATGACGTCCGTCCTCTGGAAAATGACGTACTTGCATATCGCCAGCACCGGATTTCCCTCCGCCTCCGGAGGGCAAAAGGCCTTGCCCATCTTTCGCTTGATGTCCTCCGGCGAATCGTGAATGAGCAGGCTGCCCTCGGGATCTGGGACAATCGCAAGAAATGTGGGCAGCAACATGCTCTCCCGCGAACCCATCGAAGCCTTGATGGACTTCAGCCGGAACAATTTCGCCATGACGATCATCGATGGCCAGCCTTTAACCATCGGCCAGGTCAAACGTATGATCAATTTGTGGCTGGCGGAGAGGGGGGCGGATAATCCCGAGGGGACTATCTTTGCGATCGGCAAGGATGCCGGCGTGCCGCATAGCACCGGCCGGGCCGAGGACGT
>JBFYNB010000089.1:0-5941 GCA_041304605.1 Methanomassiliicoccales archaeon | reverse complement strand
GCGGTGGACCTGGAGATGTACCTGGGGCGGTTCGATTCCGCCCTGAACGTCTTCGCCAGCCGCTTCTCCCAGGACCACCGTTTGAACGGAAGGCCGCTGCGGGACGCGCTCCTGAAGGACGTCGGGCAATGGACCGACCAGGCCTGGGTGTCCCGTTACAGATACCAGGAATGGCTGGACCTCGCGTCGTTACTGGATGGCATGAGGGCTCTCGGCCTGGAGGACCTGATCCGCGAGCTGAGGGAGAAGGACGTTCCGCCCGAGGGAATGGTGAGGGCGTTCCAGAGGAGATTCCGGCGGCTGTGGACCGAGGAAGCCCTGGCCTCCGACCCGGTCCTCAGCCGATTCCGCCGGGACCATCAGATGGGGCTGGTGGACCGCTTCAACGAGCTCGACAAGCTGCACGTGGAGAGAGGACGTCACCGGGTGCAGGCCCGGGTGGAAGAGAACCTCCGGACGAGAAGAGAAGGAAAGGATCGCAACGTGCTCCTGAAGCAGGAGACGGAGATAGCCAGGCTTGCGAAGTTGAAGAGGCAGCGCAAGGCCATGCGGGCCATGCTGAGCGAGTGCTGGGAGCTCATCGGCCTGGTCAAACCGTGCATGCTGATGAGCCCCCTCTCGGTCGCCCAGTTCCTCGACCGCGAAAGGACCAGGTTCGACACGGTGATATTTGACGAGGCCTCGCAGATATGCCCGGAGGACGCCATAGGATCGATCGCCCGCGGGCACCAGGTCATAGTCGTGGGGGACAGCAAGCAGATGCCCCCCACCTCCTTCTTCGCCCTAGCCGCGGACGAGGAGGACGAGGAGCAGGACCTGGAGAGCATTCTGGATGAATGCGAGACCTGCGGCATGTCCCGCCGCATGCTCATGTGGCATTACCGGTCCAAGGACGAGTCGCTGATCGCCTTCTCCAACCACCAGTTCTACGGGGGAAAGCTGAACACCTTCCCCAGCTCCATTTTCGGTCGCGAGGGGTTCGGCCTGCATCACGTGCACGTTCCGGGCGGCGTGTTCGATCGCGGGCGAACCCGGACCAACCGCGCGGAGGCCGAGGTGGTGGCCAAGATGGTCCGGGACCACTACGCCAAGAAGGACGGGAAGAGCCTGGGCGTCATCGCCTTCTCCGAGGCGCAGATGGAGGCGATAGACTCTGAGCTGAACGAACTGCGCAAGGTCGATCGGGAGCTGGACGCCGTGCTGTCGTCCGAGGAGGGCGAGCCGTTCCTGCTCTACAACCTGGAGAACGTGCAGGGACACGAAAGGGACCGCATCATTCTCAGCGTCGGCTATGGGAAGGACGAGAAAGGAAAGTTCGCCCTGAACTTCGGACCGCTGAACCGGGACGGCGGCGAGCGCCGCCTGAACGTGGCGATAACCCGGGCGAAGCTATCCCTGGACATAGTCTCCTCGATACGTTCGGAGGACATCGACCTGTCCGGATCGAGGAGCAAGGGAGCGGCGCTGCTCAAGCAGTACCTGGCGTTCGCGGAGTCCGGGGGCGACCGTAAGGCGCTGCCCGTATCGCCTGGCAAGCAGGAGAACGTAACGCCTTTCGAGGAGCACCTGTGCAAGGCGCTGCAGGCCCGGGGTCACAAGGTGAGGATGAACGTGGGAACCTCCGATTACCGGGTGGACCTGGCCATCGAGGACCCGGACGAGGAGGGCAAGTTCCTGCTGGGCATAGAATGCGACGGGCCGCACTACGTCTCCGGCCTGACCGTGAGGGACCGGGACCGCACCAGGCAGGGACAGCTCAGAAGGCTGGGCTGGAAGCTGCACCGCACCTGGAGCGTGGAGTGGTTCCGTAACCCCGAGGGAGAGCTGGACCGGATAGAGGAAGCGTTGCGCTCAGCGAAAACTACTGGCTGATGCGCGCCTTGAACTCCTTTATGGGCGCCACCGGAGCGGGATCGACGCCCTTCAGGATGGCCGTGTAATAGCTGGCCATGTCCCCGAGGGCGATGCCTTGCAGCACGTTGCTCAAGAGGTCGTCGCCGGGCAAGGTCACGAACACCGGGTCGAGTCCGCGCTCGTTCAGCATCTGCAGGGTGACCTCGGCCATGCGCCTGACCGTCGGCCTCATCTCCGCGGGCATGAGCATCACCGGGCGGCAGTGGCAGCCGTTGCCCCCCTCCAGCCATCCCACGAGCTGGTTGTGGTCCATCTCCGGGATCTCCCCGCTGAACGACACCATCTTGGCGTTCTCGTTGAACTGGCCCTGCCAGCGCAAGGCGACCGAACGAACCGGGCGCGGCGCGTATATGGCCGGGACGCTGCCCATCATGGCCTTGGCCAGCCGCTTGGCCTGGTTGGTCGCTGAAGGTACTCCCGGAGATAAAGTGCCCAGATAGGAGCGCAGCGCCGGCGCGGCAGTCAATAGTTCGTCGTGAACCTTTCCGAACCCGGCCCTCTGGATCACCAGCGCCAGCGAGCCGAGCAGATAGCCCATGGAGGCCCGGGGCTGGTTTCCTCCCGGGAGCTTGATCAAAGGCTGCTTTTTGGCGATGGCCTGTTCCTCCAGCTTGCCACCGGAGGTGATCGCCGCGATGCGGCATCCCCGGCGCATGGCGTCGTCATATTGGTCCAGGCTCTCCGCGGTGTTGCCAGAGTAGCTGACCACTATGGCCAAGGTGTCCTTTCCGGCGAAACCCGGCAGCATCACGTCGCGGGACACGACCAATGGAACTGAGATGACCGGGGCCAGCAGGTCGACCAGCACGTCGCCGGCGATGGCCGATCCGCCGATGCCGCAGATCACCAGGTTTCGTGCGCCCTCGATCGTCGGGAATTTGACATCGCTCGACCATTCCAACTGGTCCGGGAATGCGTTAAGCTGACCCAGCAGGTCCGTGGGGTCCATGGATCTCATGCCCACGATGTCGTCCAGTCGCTCTGCCATCGTTAACCGTAACCGCCCCGGGATATTTTATATTGACCCGTACCTGGCCTGGTCCTATTACCATTTGAGTTGTAGTAACGCAAGAAATATACTATTACCTCCGTGTTGGAGTGGCCATCATGAGCGACGATTTGATCGAGAGAGCGTTGCAGGACATTCGCAAGGGAAAGATGGTCCTGATCTTCGATTCCGACGACCGGGAGCGGGAGACGGACATGACCGTCGCCTCTCAGTTCGTCACCCCGGCCTCCATCCGGGAGATGCGCAAGAACGCCGGAGGGCTGATCTGCACCACCGCCCACCACGACATATGCCAGAAGCTTGACATGCCGTTCCTTGCGGACGTTTTGGAGTGCAACCACGACCGCCACCCTGTCCTGCAGAAGCTGGCGCCTAACGATATCCCCTACGACACCAAGTCCGCCTTTTCCATCACCATCAACCACCGCCGGACGTTCACCGGGATCACCGACAATGACCGCGCCCTGACGGTCTCCGAGTTCGCCAAGCTGGCCAAGGACTCCTATGACATGAGCGCGGAAGAGGCCAGGACGGCGTTCGGCAAAGCATTCCGGGCGCCGGGGCACATCCACCTCCTGAACTCCACTCCTCAGTTGCTAAGCAAGCGGAAAGGCCATACCGAACTGGCCACGGCCATGATGGTCATGGCTGGCGTTACGCCTTCGGCCACCATCTGCGAGATGATGGGCGACGACGGCAACGCGCTAAGCAAAGAAAAGGCTAAAAGGTACGCGGACCGTTTCGACCTTTGCTTCCTGGAAGGAAAGGACATCATCGAATTCTGGAAGAGGAGCGGTAACGGGAAATGACCAGGGTCATGGCCAGCGGCGTGTTCGATATCCTGCACCCAGGCCATCTGCGGTATCTGCAGGAGGCCCGTGACCAGGGGGACGAGCTGGTCGTCGTGGTGGCCACGGACGCTACCGTACGTAGGAGAAAGCACGAGCCGATAACCCCGGAGAACATGCGGCTGGAGCTGATATCCGCCCTGAAGATGGTCGACCAGGCTTACCTGGGAAGCGACGGGGACATGTTCGGTGTCGTGGAACGGATCCACCCGGACATAATCGCCCTCGGATACGACCAGGATTTTGATGAACGGGAGATCGAGAAGACCCTGCTGAAAAGGGGGATGAAGGTCAGGGTCGTCCGGATGTCCAAGCATGGCGAGGACCTCAACGGGACGCGCAAGATCATCGGCAAGATCATCGAATGGTATTCTAGCAACCAGTCGAAGGTCAAGGAGGACTGATGAAGACCATCGGGATCGTGGACACCACCTTCGCCCGTACGGACATGGGCGCCGCGGCCATTGACGAGCTGAAGACCTACGGCACCGGTTACAAGATAATCCGGCGCACGGTCCCTGGGATCAAGGACCTGCCGGTGGCGGCCAAGATACTTCTGGACGAGGGTTGTGATATCGTCATGGCCCTGGGAATGCCCGGCTCGAAACCGACCGACAAGATGTGCGCGCACGAGGCGTCCACCGGCATAATCGCCGCGCAGCTGGCGACGAACAAGCACATCATCGAGGTCTTCGTGCACGAGGACGAGGCGGACGAGGGCAAGCTGGCCTGGCTCATGGAGCAGAGAGCGAGGGAGCACGCCCGGAACGCCTACGACATGATATTCAAGCCCGAGCGGCTGATCAAGAACGCCGGCCGGGGACTTAGGCAGGGCTACGAGGACGTTGGCCCGGTTAGGGAGAGATGAAAATGGCAAGATACAACATAGGAATAGTGGTCTCGGAGTTCAACTACGACATAACCAGCATGATGCTGGAGCGGGCCAAGGCGCACGCTGAGTTCCTGGAGGCGAACGTGACCAAGGTGGTGCACGTTCCCGGCGTCTTCGACATACCGCTGGCGGTAAAGATGCTGGTCAAGGACAGCAGCATTGACGGAGTGGTGACCTTGGGCTGCGTGATCGAGGGAGAGACCGAGCATGACCAGATCGTCATTCAGAACGCGGCCCGCAAGGTCACCGACCTGTCGGTCGAGTTCATGAAGCCCGTGGCGCTAGGAATAACCGGACCGGGCATGACCAGGCTTCAGGCCGAGGACCGCATCGAGAACGCCAAGAACGCCATGGAAGCCTGCGTCAAGATGCTGAAACGCCTTTATTGAAACCTTTTCGTTTTGTATATTTTTTACATAAGAATTAAGTTCCCTGCGAAAAATGCTTTTCCGGTGGGGAATTGAATAAACTAGCTTTGATAGTTGTGATCGTGGGGGTGGTGTTGTTGGTGACGATGTCATCGATGTACTCCCTCTTTCAGGGCGATGCAAGCCTGGAGATGGAGAAGGGTAAGGAGTTCGTCGGAATGGACCCTTACTGGGTGAACTGGCAGAAAGGGTTACCAGCCAAGGTGGGCGACTCGGTCTATCTGTTCCTGGATGACCAGGACATCGTCGACCAAAATGTCACCCATAATTACAGCGTGGGTCGTCTGGACCTGAAGGCCGGGAACGTCGAGAACCGCCCCATCACCGGGATGGAGAACCTCGATGACAACACCGTGCTCTACAAGTTCCTGCAAGGGGAGGGCGAGATCTACCTGATCGGATACCGGGGAACCTCGGACGAGAGCCCGGTTCTCAACCAGGTGATGATCTACGCGCTGGACCTCGATACCATGGAACTGGGAGAGGGCTGGGTCATCCCGGAATTGGAGAACGCCACCCAGTGCGACCTTCTGATAGAAGATGGCCTGCTGTACAAGATGCCCGGCCAGGCCATCGTGGCCGGCGACAACGGTACCGAAGTGGTACCCAGCCCGACCATCGTCACCTGGGACCTCGACAGTCACCAGATGATCGATGATAGGCAATCGGGCCTGGCCGCTCAAGCCGAAGGTCCGTCCCAAGCCAAAGGCGGCCACAAAGGACACGGCTGTTGTGTCGGGCATGACAGACGGCGCTGTTCATATGGTTGATTGGATTAAGAAGAATAAGTTATCTGGTCCGCGGCCTGGCGTTCTTGATCAGGTAAGCGGGCGGCTGTGGCAGTCGATAA
>JBFYNB010000088.1:0-6148 GCA_041304605.1 Methanomassiliicoccales archaeon | reverse complement strand
GTACATGCGCCAATGCTGCCCCGACGGAAGGAGTCTGGTGAAGTATTCCGTTCGCCCCCGGTCCCAGAGATCCTTGGCCATACCAAGTTCCTGGTCCAGGGCCTCCTTCCTTTGCACGGAGATCCCGGTGAGGTGCTTCCTCTCCATGAACTCCTCCCAGGATAGCACGCCGGTCTCCCAGAGCCTGCGCTCCTTCAGCTGTCCGATGCCCGGAAGTAGAAGGAAGGTGCGCCTGATCATCGCCCTTTCAGTGGAGCATCCGTATAATATCCTATCGTCCCCAGCTACGAAAATGTGCAAGGGATTGATATCCCCCTGCCACCTTCAGGGAAGCATGCAGCATATCGACGTCACGCCCGATATCCGTATATCCAACGGGCGTTGCGCCATGCTCCTCCGGTCCCGCACCCTCGTGCTCGGAGATATGCATCTCGGTATAGAGGCCAGCCTGGAGCTGGAAGGGATGCAGCTACCCCGGGCCCAGGCCAAGGAGACCAAGCGGAGGATCGACGAGGTGGTCAAGGCGGACCCGCCGAAACGGATCGTGGTGCTCGGCGACCTCAAGCACGAGTTCTCCCGCAACCTCGACCAGGAATGGTCGCAGGTGCGGGCAATGCTGGAGCATCTCGGTTCCATAGCCGAGGTCACCCTGGTCCGCGGAAATCACGACAACTATCTGGCCACCATCACATCCAGCATGGGTCTGGATCTGGTGGACGAGGCGGTGGTGGACGGGATCCACCTTTCGCACGGGCACATCGCCAATCCCGGCCGGCCGTTGGTGCAGGGCCATGAGCATCCCTCCGCCCGGCTGTTCGACGGCGTGGGCGGTTACGTGAAACTTCCGGCGTTCCTGTATCACGAGCAGGCGGAAGTGCTCGTCCTGCCGGCATTCAGCCCCCTGGCCTCCGGGAACGACGTCAGCACGCTTCTTTCCGGGGATGTGCTATCACCAGGCCTCCGGGACCTGGACATGGGCGAGGCGCAGGTCTTCGGCTGCAGCGACATCGGGCTTATCCGCCTGGGCAAGGTGAAGGACCAGGCCAAGGGACGCCGAAGGGCATAGGTTCAAAAGCGCCGATTGTTCTTCCGTAACGTCCAACATGCGAACCATCAGGAGTAAGAGGGTGCTCATCACCGGCGGCGCCGGTTTCATCGGTTCCAACATCGCCCAGGCATTGCACGAAGAGAACGAGGTGCTGGTACTGGACGACCTCACCACCGGGAAGAGGAACAACCTTGACGGCATGGACGTCGAACTGATCGCCGGCAGCATTAGGGACGCTGACAAGGTCCGGGGGGCCATGGAAGGCGTCGATTACGTGTTCCACCATGCGGCCATCGCCTCCGTCCCGCGCAGCGTGGACGATCCGGTCTCCAGCAACCAGGTCAACGTGTGCGGCACGCTCCGGGTGCTAATAGAGGCCAGGGACGCCCAGGTGCGCAAGGTGGTGTTCGCTTCGTCCTCCGCCGTATATGGCGACGCTCCTTCGGATATCAAGCGAGAGGACGACCTGCCCGCTCCTATCTCCCCGTACGCCGTCACCAAGATGACCGGCGAGATGTACTGCCGCAACTTCTGGCTTAACTACCGTTTGCCCACGTGCAGTTTGCGCTACTTCAATGTCTACGGTCCCAGGCAGGACCCGGCGTCCGATTACGCGGCCGTCATCCCTCGCTTCCTCTCCGCGGCCAAGGCTGGCAAGGCGTTAACGGTCTTCGGGGACGGGGAGCAGACCCGGGACTTCGTGTACGTAAGGGACGTGGTGCAGGCGAACATATTGGCCGCCACGGACCAGGTGCACCACGGCGAGGTGTTCAACGTGGCCAATCAGGAAAAGGTCACGGTCAACCAATTAGCTTCCCTGGTCCTGAGGTCCCTGGAAAGGGAGGAGGGGGACATCGTCCATCTGGAAGAAAGAAAGGGAGACGTGAAGCATTCTCTGGCCGACATCGGAAAGGCTCGCCGCATGCTCGGTTACGCACCTCGATTCGGTCTGGAAGAAGGGCTCTCGCTCACGCTAGCTAGCATAGATTAGTTTTCGTCGCTTCCCCGGAGATGCTTCTCCATTTTATGATTCGGACCGAAAATTAATTACCGTCATAACCCCTATGTTTTTTAGAGGGTTAGATTGGTGGAGTGCATCGTCTGTGGATGTATCTTGAAAAAGAACCAAGACAAGTGCCCTGTTTGTGGTGCATCTCAAAGTGAAGATGACGATTATTGATCAGCGGTCAATAGGCGGGATTTGGCCAGCTAGGTGGGGCGTTTCAGGCGGAACCAGCGTCGCTTGCGGACTATGTCCTCACCGTTGCGTCATCCCCGAGGGCGGATCGGGCAGGTGCCGGGCGCGTGGCGTTCGAGATGGAAAGCTGGTCTCGTTCAACTACGGACGCATATGTGCCCAGATCATCGACCAGATAGAAAAGAAACCGATCTACCATTACCGACCCGGTTCTAAGATACTGTCGATAGGCACCTTCGGCTGCAATCTGGATTGCGATTGCTGCCAGAACGCCGCCCTGGCCTCGTCCGGCCCCGAAGGCCGTACTGAACCGGTGACGTCCCCCGAGGAGGTCGTTTCGTTCGCCCTACAAAAAGGTGCGCAAGGCATAGCATTCACCTTCAACGAACCGGTGGTCTGGAGCGAGTTCATCCTCGACGTGTCCAAAATGGCCGAGGGGCAAGGCCTGTACATCATGATGAACTCCAACGGTTATGTGGAGGAGGGACCGTTGAAAGAGCTCCTCGGAGCGGTGAACGTTTTCAAGGTGGACGTCAAGGGCTTCACTGACAAGTTCTACCGTCAAAGCTGCGGTGGTTCCCTGACCCCCGTGCTGCGTACCTGCCGGATGATCAAGGACGAGGGAAAGCATCTGGAACTGGCCTACCTGATCATTCCCGGTCTGAACGACTCGAAGGATGAGATGGAAGGATTCTTCAGATGGGCGGCGGAACTTGGAAAGGACATACCCGTGCATCTATACCGCTTCATGCCCGCCCACCGGCTCTCCCATCTGGAGCCTACTGGGATGGAGGTGATGAGGCACGCTAAGGCCATGGCCAAATCTCACGGTCTGCGTTTCGTTTATCTCAGCGGAATGGTGGAGGGCGATGAGCACCAGACCTTCTGTCCGAAATGCGGTGCTTTGGTCATAAGCAGGGCGGCCAAGGAGGTCGCGGAGAAGATAGTCTACGAAGGCAACCGATTAAGCAAGTTCTGTCCCTCATATTCTGATATCGAGGACATGACCATCGAAGGAAGATGTGCGTTCTGCAGTGAAATTATTTACAAAAGTTCATGAATGTAAGTTAATTAAACGGCCTTAACGATAGTGCATGGCTTGTTGATGTGGATGTATAATCCATCCAATGAAAGTGATATGGATGTCACATCCATCCATCAAAGGGTTTATTAGTCTCAATTGAAATTTGGACGCAGAAAACTTCTTTGGAGGAAATCTAAAATGGCAAACATGGACCTATTGATTGACATAGTGGTTAAGGGGAGGATCAAGGAAGCCAAGGGAGAGACCCAGAAGCTCCTTGACGCTGGAGTCTCCGCCAAGGAGATCATCTTCAACGGCTTGAGCAAGGCAATGGAGATCGTCGGTGAGAAGTACGAGAAGAAGGAGTACTTCCTGCCCCAGGTCTTGCTGTCCGCCCAGACCCTGTACCAGGGACTGAACCTGGCCCTGCCGAAGTTGGACACTGCGTCCGCTGATGCTGCCGGAAGGATAGTCATCTGCGTGGTCGAGGGAGACGTTCACGACATTGGCAAGAACATATGCAAGGCTCTGCTGACCGGCGCTGGAAACACCATGTTCGACATGGGCCGCGATGTGCCCCTGAAGGACATCCTGCAGAAGGCCAAGGACGAGCACGTCCAGATCATCGCGACCTCCACCCTGATGACCCCCACCCTGGCGGGCATGAAGGAGATCGAGAAGATGCTGGCCGAGGGCGGCCTGAAGGGCAAGATAAAGACCATGGTAGGCGGCGGTGCCACCTCCGCGGACTTTGCCAAGAGCATCGGCGCAGACGGCTGGGGCTACGACGCCAACGAAGCCGTTCGCGAAGCCATAAGGCTCCTGAAGCACTAAAGGGGCATCGCCCCCAATTTCTTTTTTTTATGATGTTTTATAAAAATTTATATTTTATTATAAATATACTAGTGCATAAACTTATACATCTCGGTCATTATTATGCATCGGTGAGAGATGCCGACCAAAGAGGATGCCGTCAGTAGGGAGATAGTCCAGCTCAAACAGAAGGTGGAGGAGATGGGGCTGGAGCTTCGCTACATATCCACCCTCCTGCAGAATACGCAAGTAACCGATCTCAGAAGGCCGGAGCTGTTCGATCTGCTGAGGGACGAGGCTCGGAAGAAAGCGGAGAGCCGCTTGGACGCCGGGATGGCCAAGAGATGCGATATGCGGCCGGAGTGCCGGCAAAGGTTCATGGAGCTTTTGGACGAGAACCTGAACCTTATCGATAAGCCGCGGGTGACCGAGGAGGACCTTGACCATCAGTCCGAAAAATTGGAAAGCCTCAAGCTCCAGGCCGTGGCGGGAAGGTGCGACGGATGCTTCCGCGAGGTCGGTTCTCTATTCCAGGACCAGACCGAACTTATGCGCCAGTTGCGTTTGTATCGCAGCAAGGAAGAGATCAGGGACAGCATAGACCTCATGCCGGAAGACATCATCGTCCGTGACCTGTTAGAGCCTCTATCCAACCCTCAGCGCATGGTGATAATGAAGGCCCTCAGCCGGTCCCAGAAGTCCTTCACCGAGCTCTCCACCCTGACCAACCTGCGCGGGGGAAACCTTCTCTTCCATCTGCAGAGGCTCACCGGCACTGGTATGGTATTTCAGAGGGGAGGCCGCGGAGATTATGCCCTCACCCCCAAAGGCCAAAGGTCCCTGGAGACCGTGAACGACCTGTATATGAGGACGTCCGATGCGGAGCGGGAGAGAACGGCCGCGGGCGCCTCCAGCGAACGATCTCGCACCTCCACAAGCTCGAACTGACTGCGCAACTTGTATAATCAAAGAGAATGGTATCTGACAAATCGGGGAAGAGAATGAGGGGCATATCCAGCCGGTCGTTGCAAGGCATCTTTCTGGGCTGGGCCATCACTTTCGAGGGCTTCTTCGCCCTGAGCCTGGCGAACGTAGCTAGCATCGATGGCATCGGGACCATCATGGCCTCGACTTTCCAGATGGCGGCCATTCAGCTGGCGGCCCTGGGCATCTTCATCTCCGCCATGTGGGCCATCAAGATGGCATTCCCCGAGCTGGATAAACCCGTGATCATCAAACTTCTCAACCTATTGACCTATCTGGCCATGGGCCTGGTGGTCGTGGAAGGCATTGCGGTGGCGGTCCTTGCTGGCAATGTGGTGATAACTGATTTCGGCGGTGTTGGAAAGAAGTGGATAGTCCTGGTCGGCGCCCAGCTTTTCGGCCTTGGCCTCATCTCATTGCGTTCGTGGCGGCTTAGAAACGTTAAGCCGGAGAACTGGCTGACCGACTCTTTCGGTCAGATCGCCGCAGTGCTGATCGCATTGCAAGGTTTGGTCGCCTATGGCATCGCTGGTACCACCAGAGTGATCGGTGTGACCGGTTTCCAGGAGAGCACTATAGCCAACGGCGGGCTCCTTCTGATGATGCTCGGGTTGTGCATCTTCGCCCTTTGGACCATAACCTATGACCCATGGCTCGCCCCCAAGCTGCCCAAGCCGCTCAGCGGCTGGCCCATGATGCTAGCCATGACCGTTCTGGGGGGCCTCATTTCCGCCGGATGCGTCGCCGCCACCTTTTTCGTCGGACCGGTGGCCGTGGACGGTGTTGGCAGCGTGACCAAGATAGTGGTCGTCGCCGGGGTATCCCAGCTCTTCGCCCTGGGTCTGCTGACCCCCTTGCTCTGGAAGGTCCGCAAGGAGCCGCTCGACAGCCGTTATATCAGCGTTCTATTGGTGACCGCGACCCTCTCCATTCTGGCCTTTGAAGGCGTCTTCGCCATGGCGCTGGCCGCGAACACCTACATCGAGGGTCTGGGCGGCATCCTGGAAAGAACGTTCCGTTTGGCCGGCGCCCAGCTGCTGGTCCTAGCCGTCGTCGCCGTCTTAGCCTGGATGGTCAGGGA
>JBFYNB010000087.1:0-6562 GCA_041304605.1 Methanomassiliicoccales archaeon | reverse complement strand
AGAGGCCAGGCGCCGGGGCTGCCGCACCTTGGCGGTGACGAACGTGGTCGGCTCCACCATAACCAGGGAGGTCAACGAGGTCCTCTACACCAGGGCCGGTCCGGAGATCGGCGTTGCGGCCACAAAAACGTTCCTCACCCAGCTTCTAGCCATGTACCTGGTGGCCATACGCATAGGCTATGCCAACGGCACGCTCAGCCACGACTCCATGCGCAGCGCCCTTTCCTCGTTAAGGCAATCCTCCAACATGGTGCAGTCAGTGCTGAACCACGTACACGATATCGAGGAAGCGAGCAAGATGATCGACAAGGCCGAGCACTGCTTCTTCATCGGACGGAACATCAACTACCCGACCATGCTGGAGGGCGCCCTCAAGCTGAAGGAGATATCCTACATTCACGCGGAAGGATTCGCCGCCGGTGAACTGAAGCACGGCCCTCTGGCGCTGCTGGACTCCAAGACCCCGGTAATTGCTGTGGCGATAAAGGGCGATCACACCTACGAGAAGATGCTGGCGAACATCTCCGAGGTGGCCGCCAGGGACAGTCCGGTGCTTGGCGTAGGATTGGAAGGCGACACCGACCTGTCCAGGCTGTGCGAGCGCATGATCTACGTCCCGCCGGTCAAGCCGGTCTTCTCACCGATACCGGTCACGGTGGCGCTGCAAGCCTTATCTTATTACGTGGCCAAGCGCCGCGGGTGCTCCATCGACAAGCCTAAGAACCTGGCCAAGAGCGTTACCGTGGAGTGATCACATCAGCCTCTCCGGGCAGGACTCCCGGCGGGAACATTTGAGGCACTTGCCCGGGCGGTTGTGGTTGCGGTGCACCTCGCCGCTGCGCATCAGCTTGCGCATCTCCTCCAACTTCTCAAGGAGCATCCTCTCCAGCTCCGGGTCGAACTCTATCTCGTGCTCCTCGTCCCCATAGCGCAGAAGTCCATATGGAGGGCGCTTGCCCGAGGATTCGGCGATGAGCAGGCAGTATGCCGCCACCTGCATTATGTGGGAGAACAGCGGCCCCTTAGGCGTCCGTCCGGTCTTCAGGTCCCCCGGTATCAGTTGTCCATCGATCTCCAGCACGAAGTCCGGACGGCCGCTGAGACCTAATCGTTCCGAGAGATACAACGGTGAACTGTCCGTTCCCACGTAATGGATATCTCCCTCCAGGCCTTCCAAGGTCTTGTATTCCCCGGCCTTCTGGGAGGCGGAGAGCGACAGGTAAAGGGCGATCGAAGCGGCTATCAGCCAGACGAGCGCCAACGCCTCCAGGATCATGGAGACCATGGGATCGGCCTGCAAGAGGCTGCCTATGTTCATGGCCACGACCATGAGGACCAGTCCGACGATGGCCACTATCTGCAAGCGCCGCACCTGGATTATGGCCCTTCCCCGCTGCGCGGAAAGGTAGAGCATGGCGATCACCGCCAGGAACCAGATTATGCTCAGCAGGGGCAGGATCCAGCCAATGTCCGTGCTTCCCGTCGCCCGCATGAGCGATATGCCGGTGACGGCGAGCGCGGTCGCCACCAGGGAGAACAGGAACACCATCCGTTCCCAGTCCCAGGCCTTCTGTTCAATGCTCCGAATGCGCCGGTACTCCTCGGCCTTGTCGCGGTGGGCGATGTCCCCCTGCTCCTGCTCGGGGGTATGGGACTGGGACTGTCGTCCCAACCACCAGCTGAGCGGGCAATAACCATACCGCTCCAAATCGCTGGCGGAGATGACCTCGGCCCTGTCCATGGACTAAAATAATGATGATAGATATTTAATGTGTGCAGCCGCCCTTCAATCCGAGTAACGGCAGTTCAGCCCGGTCAGGGACGAGTCGGTGATGAATATGCCGTTCTCCATGGTTATCTCGTCGACGAAACCGAACCAGTAGACGACCAGGCCCTGACCGAACAGCTCCACGTATGGTGACAGCTGCTTTTTCGTGTTCTTGTTGACCTCGACGAAATCGCCGAAGGAGGCCTTGGACTCGATCCAGTTGACCTTCCAGCCGTTGACCACGATGGGCTTGTCCAGCAGCGCGTCGGGGGTCTTGGTGAACTCCCCGCCTCGCAGGTCGTTCTCCGTGCGGTAGGTTATGCCCTGGCCGTCCAGCCAGTCCTGCAGGTTCTTCTCGCCCCACTTGCCGCGCAGCTTCTGCTTCAGGTCCCCCTCGGGGGAATTGACGATGTCGGCAGCGGTGATCTCCTCGATCTGTCGGCGCAGCTCCTGGTCCGTTATGGTCTGCGGGTTGCGCACCAAGGCCCAGTACTGCTTGTTGGACCGCCCGGACTCGTTGAAAAGCACCAGGCCGGTGAGCACAGGTGGAAATTCGTAGCGGCGCGCTATCTCCAGCAAGGTCTCTCCGCTCCGCCAGGACCTGAGCAGCCTCGGCGCGTCGCGTTTGACCTTGTAGTGCTTCTTCATCGATTCTCTCTGGGTCCTCTGGGTGTAGATGACGGTGAGAAGCTCGCGGTCCAGGTTATGTTCCTTGGATAGCGCATCGATATCAGAGGGTTCCTTCAATCGGTCGTACAGGTATTTGAAATCCTCATTCTTCATCCATTTCAACCTTGACGCCTTTCGTAGCTGGGGGATGATATTTAATGCTTGTGAACTCGGCCAATGAGGGGCTCAGCATCAGCAGGGGCTCGATACATTGAAATTTCCGAATCCCATGTACAAAACCCTGGGGGATGGATCCCTTTGGAGGATTACGATGGACCTGAATGATTTCCTAGCATCCGAGAACGGCCCGCCCTGGCTTCCAGCCAGTGTCGCCGAGGCCCGCAAGCTGGTCTACATTGGACAGCTTTTCGCTCTGATATTCGCGCTAATAGCACTTTTGGCAGGGGTGATATCCATCATCGTCGGCAATCTCGCCGGCGGGATATCCTCGCTGATCGCCGCCGGATTGGGCATCGTGCTACTGTTGATGCTCAAGGACCAGGTGTTCGCTAACATCGACCAGGGAAGGTTCAAGCAGGCCAGCGATTCCCTTCTGATCTGGACGATCGTGGGCTTTTTCGTATGGGTCATCCCGGGGCTCATCATGCTCTTCGGCTTCCTGAAGCTTCAGGACATATTCCAGCCCCAGTACCAGCAGTACCAGGCCCAGCAGTACCAGGTGGCGCAGGAACCTCAGGCACAGCAGGCCCCACCCGCGCAACCCGCCCCGGCCCCGCCCGTTCCCGCGCAACCGGCTCCCCAGCCGGCTCCGGCCCCGGCAGAGCACCACGACAAGAAGGTGGAGATGGCCAAGTGCCGCAAGTGCGGGGTGAACTTCCCGGCCTTCATGCACAACTGCCCGAACTGCAACGAGCCCAGGCATTAGATCTGGAAAACCATTTCCCCATCCTTTTCTATCTTTACGATCCGATGGTAAGGGATCTGCGCTTCGCCCACCAAAAAGAACGATCTGCCCAGTTCTGTTATCGCTTCCCCGTTGACATACGCCAGGTCGCCCGGTCCCCCGCGGTGTATGTAGGTGACGACGACATTGTTCAGGCCGCCAGTTCCCCATCTCATCTTGTTGAGGACCTGCCGAGGGTAGGTCATATTATACCATCGGAAGGAACGGTCAAAAGGTTTTTGCATATCCAGAGATGAATCGGTCCCATGAGCAGGACGGTGGTGGAAGGTCAGCTGGTGGACGTGGTCAACGGGAAGATAGTTCCCAGCCGGGTGGTCATGGAGGACGGCAAGTTCACGGAGATAGTCCCTCTGGCCGTGGCACCCAGCAGATACCTGCTGCCTGGTCTTATCGACTCGCATATACACATCGAATCATCGCAGCTGTGCCCTTCTCGATTCGCCGAGGCGGCCGTTCCGCACGGAACCACCGCCGTGATATCGGACCCGCATGAGATCGCCAACGTCCTGGGCATGAAAGGAATAGAACTTATGCTTGAGGACGCTGCCAAAGTTCCGCTACGCATCTACCTGACCGCTCCTTCCTGCGTTCCCGCCACCCGGTTCGAGAGGTCCGGGGCGACCATAGGCGTCGCGGAGATCGAGTCCATGCTCAAGGATCCCCGTTTCGTAGGGCTCGGCGAGGTCATGGACGTGCAGGGCGTGCTTAGGGACGATCCCGGCATAATCTCCAAGATCAAGGCGGCCAAGACCTTCTGGAAAGGAATAGACGGTCATTGCCCCGGGCTGGTGGGAAAGGACCTGGTGAAATACATCAACGCCGGAATTCGGACGGACCACGAGAGCCTGACGGCGGACGAGGCGGAGGAGAAGTACTTCCTGGGGATGTGGATCCAGGTGAGGGAAGGAAGCGCGTCCCGGGACCTGCGTTCGTTGATGCCATTCGCCAAGGCGAACGAGTGCATGCTGGTATCCGATGACCTGAGAGCGAAGGACCTCGTGAACGGCCATTTGGACGTTCTGCTCAGAAAAGCGGTGGCCTTGGGCATGCCGCCCATGCACGCCATCCGCGCCGTTACGGCTTGGCCGGCCTGGCATTATAATCTCCCCGGTGGAAGCGTCGCCGTCGGGAGGACGGCGGACATGGTCATCGTGGAGGACCTGCGCGATTTCAAGGTACTTCAGGTGTTCATCGAAGGCAAGTTGGTGGCCGAGGACGGCGTACCTCTGTTCCTAGCTCAACCAAAGACCAATGGACTGGGCATTCTGCCCCGGGACCTGGTCGGCGAAGATATGCTGTTGCCTGCGGAAGGGGATAAGGTATCGGTCAGGGTGATAGAGGCCATCCCGGACCGCATCGAGAGCGGTTCCCTGGTCACCGAACTTCCAGTGAAGGACGGGCGCGTCAGAGCGATGCATCAGCAGGACGTTCTGCACCTCGCCCTGGTCAACCGTTACGTCGATGAGAGGCCGGTGCTCGGTTTCATTAAGGGCTTCGGATTGAAGCGGGGGGCCATGGCTACGAGCGTGGCGCACGATTCCCATCACCTACTGGCCGTTGGTGCATCGCCAGATGATATGGCCAGGGCGATCAACGCCGTCTCCCGTACAGGTGGCTTCGCGGTGTGCGATGGGAACGTCATCTCAGCGTTGCCATTGGAGGTTGCAGGCCTGATGAGCACCTCCCCGGCCAGGGTGGTGGCGCAGAAGGAGAGCGATCTGGTGGAACTGTTGGCCGGCATGGGATGCAAACTGCCGGCGCCGTTCATGACGCTATCCTTCCAGTCGCTGCTCGTCGTTCCCCAGCTGAAGATAGGCGACCGCGGCCTGTTCGACACCATGCGCATGGAAGTGGTGCCGGCCTTACTTTGAAAGGCAAACATTATTTCCCAGCATCGCGGTCGAGGTGCTCAGCGGAGTGGACCTGATGGAGAAGGTGGAGAGCTTCAAGTGCCGTATTCTGACCTGGGACGAGATCGCGCGATGGACCGAGGCCGTGGCGTACGACATCGCTGACAACGGATTCCGCCCGACCGTGGTCATCGGCCTCACCCGCGGCGGCTGGGTTCCTGCGCGAGTGATATGCGACCACCTGCAGGTCAAGAAGCTCTATGCGGTAAAGACCGAGCATTGGGGCGTCACGGCCAACACTAACGGGAAGGCGCTTCTGACGCAGGAGCTCAACGCCAGCATAGAGGGCGAGTCCGTTCTTATCGTTGACGATATAACCGACACCGGGGAGAGCCTGATGCTGGCCGAGATGCACCTGGAGCAGATGCGGCCGAAGGAAGTGCGGACGGCAACGCTATTGCACATAACCCACTCCAAGAAGCAGCCCGATTACTACGAGGTCGAGGTCCCGGAGGAGGACTGGACCTGGTTCATCTTCCCGTGGAATTTGCACGAGGACCTGCGCACGATCTTGCCAAAGACCCTCTACCAGCCTCAAACCGTCCTGGGCGTTCAGAAGGGCTTCAAGGAGCAGTTCCAGATCGACGTGCCCGAGGACCTCGTGCGCCGCACCCTACGGCATCTGTCAGCTTCCGGCAAGGTCAAGAAGAAAGGGGCCAAGTGGCAGAGGACCGACGGTGACGAGGCTCTGCCGCGCAAATGATCAGATCTCCATGTAAACGTCATCCCCTTCCAGGGAGACGATGTAGACGCGCAGGTCCTTGGCCCCAGTGTGGTTGACCTTCTTCCCGTCCTTGACATCGAAGGACGCGCCGTGCGCCGGACAGACGACCAGACCGTCCCTAACCGTCCCATAGGCAAGATCGAACCCGAAGTGCGAGCATTTACCGTCCATGGCGAACAGCTGTCCTTTGTACCGGCCGACGACGAAATTCCGTCCGTCGGCCGTTATCCCTTTTAGCCGCCCCTCCTTGATGTCCGCGTCCTTGCCGACCAGCACCTTCATGCCGGTCGAATCCCAGCAGCAAAGATATAATAACTGCCCCGGAAGGCGCACAATTAATGAACGGCTCGGCGATATCATCACGATCCGCATGCTGGAGCGATTGAAGGAGAGTCTGGAGCTGAGCGACGTCGTACGCTTCGGAGAGTACCAATATTTCGTTAACCCGATCACGGACGGCATCCCGGCCATGGACCCCCAGGTGCTGGACGAGGTGCTGGACCGAATATACGACCTCATGGACCTGGACGTGGACTATCTGGTGGGGGCGGAGGCCATGGCCATTC
>JBFYNB010000086.1:0-6842 GCA_041304605.1 Methanomassiliicoccales archaeon | reverse complement strand
CTTTTAGCTATGCTGTGGGTTCAATTCGATCTTGGAAACGTCAAATTCTTTCCCATTCAATCGTTGCACGATCCCTTCGTACACGTGATCATCCATCTGAGGCGTCCTTGACAATATCCACAGGTATTGACGAGAACTCTCGCCGATCACCGCATACTCGTAATCCTTTCCAAGCTCAATGATCCAGTAATCCCCAGCGAATGGCCAGAAGAAGCTCACCTTGAGCTTGGCGTTCGTCTTCTTGTCAACGATCCACGCCTTGCCCTTGGCGGTCTTGAGCTTGCCATCGAAATTCCCCACGTACCCCCTGTTCATCACTCTGACCTTTCCATTGGGTAGTAGCGAATAGGTCGCGGTGATCCCAACCAGACCGTCCTCGAACCTTTGTGGGAACTTCGCTATCTCGTACCAGGTTCCCATGTACCGCTCAACGTCAACAAATTCCACGCTCTCGAGCTCGGACATTTCAACCTGACATCATATCCTTGTCCGAACATAAAGCGCTAGTGAATGGCCGCTCACCCGTCGTTCACCGGGCAGATATTGCCTGATTAAACGATGAAGATGGAACGAACGTATGGTTCCGTTACACGGTCGATGGAATCGGAAATCGATTCGTATTTACGTTGCTAACGATGTGTAATTCATCGGGGGCATCGCGATGATAAGGGCATTACCGCTCAAGGATTACCGGGCCGTTTACGACCCAGAGAAGGTTGATTGTACCTCGACCGATACGTTGGAACCTTCGGATGAGATAATAGGACAGGAGAGGGCGCAGAAAGCACTGCATTTCGGTCTCGGCATCCAGGAGAAGGGGTTCAACATCTATGTGGCTGGACTTCCTGGCACCGGAAGGAAGACCGCGGTCAACAATTTCCTCTTCGAACTGGCGAGCGGTAAACCGAAGGCGGACGACTGGATATACGTCAACAACTTCGCCAATTCTTACGAGCCAATAGCCATCCGGCTTCCAGCGGGATCGGCCATCCAGTTCAAGGCCGACATGGGCGCCTTCCTTGAGGGAGCGAGAAGGGCCTTGCCCAGGGCATTCGAGAGCGAAGATGCCGAGGCCAAGCGCCAGAAGGCCCTCTTCAAGCTCGGCGAGGAAAGGAAAGAGCTGGTCAAACAGGCCAACGAGAGCGCCGAGAAGCAGGGATTCTCATTACAGATCGGACCTTCTGGAATGATGATAGTCCCTGTCATAGATGGAAAGCCGGTCAGGGCGGAGGATTTCGAGGCCCTCCCCGAGAAGACCCGGGACGAGATAGTGAAGAAGAGGGAAACGCTCGACATAGAGCTTCGCGTCCTTTTCCGCAAGGTACGGGAGATCGACGTGCAGGGGATGGAGACCAGCCAAAAGCTCAGCAACGATATCGCGCTGGAATCGATCAACCCTTTGCTAAAAGAAATCGAGGAAAGATACGCAGGGAACGTAGCGGTGCTCAACTATATCGATAACGTGCGGAAGGACATACTGGAGAATCTCAGCATCTTTTTGGGAACGGCACAGCCGGCGGCGGAGCAGGTCCCGCCGCAGTTCCGACAGTTCCTCCCCAAGGACCATGCCTTCCGGAGATACGAGGTCAACATCGTGGTGGATAACGGAAGCTCGGTCGGCGCCCCGGTGGTGTTCGAGGAGACGCCCAGCTACCAGAACCTCCTTGGGAGATCGGAAAAGGAGGTGCAGTTCGGGGTGGTGACCACCGATTTCATGATGATCAGACCGGGATCGCTGCACAAGGCCAACGGCGGGTATCTGGTAATTCCCGTTTTGGACCTCTTCCGCTATCCGTTCGCCTGGGAGGGCCTCAAGTCCGCTTTGAAGACGGAGAAGATAAAGGTTGAGGAGCCGGGGGACCAGGCGGGATTCATTTCCACCCGGGGGCTCAAGCCCCAACCGATACCGCTGAACGTGAAGGTCGTTCTCATCGGGACGCCGGAGATAAACCAGATACTGCATCAGGGCGATCCTGACTACCCGTCGCTCTTCAAGGTGCGGGCGGACTTCGATCTGACCATGGACCGCACGGACGTCTCCGCCAAGAAGTACGCCTTCTTCATCTGCGCCCTGTGCAACAAATTCAAATTGAAGCACCTGGACAACGGAGCGGTGGCCAAGATAGTTGAATACGGCTCCAGGCTGGCCGAGGACCAGAGAAAGCTGTCCACCAGGTTCTCCATGGTGGCCGACCTGATCAAGGAGGCCAACTATTACGCCATTCAGGACGGGTCGAAGTACATCACCGTGCAGCAAATCGATAAGGCGGTGGAGGAGAAGCTCTACCGGTCCAATCTGATACAGCAGAAGATCCAGGAGTACATTGAAAGAGGGATATTCCTGATCGATACCGAAGGAAGCGCGGTCGGCCAGATAAACGGCCTCTCCGTGATGGGATTGGGAGATATTTCCTTCGGCAGGCCCTCGCGGGTCACCGCCAGTGTGGCGGTAGGACGGGAAGGCATCATCGACATAGAACGCCAGGCGCAGACCGGAGGTCCTTCGCACACCAAGGGCGTGCTGATCTTAAGCGGCTATCTCGCAAGCAAGTTCGCTCAAGATAAGCCGCTCTCCCTGAACGCCAAGCTGGTCTTCGAACAGAGCTATGGCGGGGTGGACGGCGACAGCGCTTCCAGCACCGAGCTTTATGCTATACTTTCAGCGCTTTCGGGCTTGCCGATCAAGCAGAGCATCGCCGTCACCGGTTCCGTGAACCAGCGGGGCGAGGTGCAGGCCATCGGAGGGGTGAACGAAAAGCTGGAGGGCTTCTTCGAGGTTTGCAAGGCCAGGGGATTCGCCGGAGAGAACGGCGCCATGATCCCGGCGAGCAACGTCCAGAACCTCATGCTCAAGGAGGAGGTCCTGGAAGCTGCGAAGCAAGGTAAGTTCAACATCTATCCGGTCAGCACGATCGACGAAGGGATCGAGGTCCTCACCGGCGTGCCGGCCGGGGCGCGCAAGGCCGATGGCTCGTTCGAAAAGGACACGGTGAACTACCTGGTGGACAAGAGGCTGCAGGAGATGGCCGAGACCATCAGGAAGTTCCAGACACCTTCAGGATAGGTCGTCGCTCCCTATCGCCTTTCGGCGAGAGCATCCGGAGGTTCGACGGTGAGGAAGTATGGCAGCGTCTCCGTTACGTCCTTCCGGACCGACGCTGCCATCCCCTTTGGAGTTTAACGATCAGACCGAGCTCAGACCATCCTAGCCTTCACGGCCTTTTCCCCGAAGTACTGGTTGCAAAGGCTCATGATGACCTTCTCGGCGTCCTTCTTGAACACCTCGACGTAGGTGTAGCGGTCGCCCATGGTGATCTTCCCGATGTCCCTGGCCGCCAGCCCGGTGTCGTTCTTGACCAGCCTGACGATCTCGCCCTTGCCGATCTTGTCCGCTGCTCCCATGTTGATCTCGATGGAAGCGACGTTACCATGCGACCTGGTGCGCTTCGCGGCACAAGGCTGGTTGGCGGAAGCTTGAATTGCGATCCTGACCTCGTCCAGCTTCTTCACCTCCGGCTCGTCCTTGTGCACGATGTCGATGTTCAATTGCTCGATCATCTTACCGGTCCGGCGCTCCAGACCCCGAACGTCCCGGCGCTCCTCGGGAAGGAAGAACGAGATGGCCGCCCCTTCTTTTCCAGCCCTTCCGGTTCTCCCGATCCTGTGAACGTAGGTGTCAGGGTCGCTCGGAGCGTCGAAGTTGATGACGTAATCAACGGAATCGATGTCTAATCCGCGCGCGGCAACGTCCGTAGCCACTAAAATGCGAATAGAGCCGTCCTTGAAAGCCTTCAGTACCTTCTCCCTCTTGTTTTGAGCCACGTCGCCGTGGATGGCGCCAGCCAGATAGTTGTGCCTCTGCAGCTTCTTCGCCACCTGGTCGGCCTTGTGCTTGGTGTGGCAGAACACGATGGCCTTTGGCTCGTACATGTCCAGGACGGTGTACAGCGCGTCGCGCTTGTCGTCCTTGTCCACTACGATGTAGTACTGCTTGGTCAGGTCGAGAACAGGCTCGTCCTTGGAGACCAGGACCTCCTTGGGGTTCACCATCTGGCGCATGGCCATTTCCCGTATCTCGGAGGACATGGTGGCCGAGAACAGCAACGCCTGCCTCTTCTTTGGAACTTTAGCGAGAATGAAGTTTATGTCGCGGATGAAGCCCATGTCCAGCATGCGGTCGGCCTCGTCGAGAACGATCACGGAGACGTGGGAAAGGTCCATGGCGTTCCGGTTGATCAGGTCCTTGGCGCGCCCAGGAGTGGCGATGACGATGTCGATCCCGCGCTTCAGCTTGGAGATCTGCGGCTCGATGCCGACACCGCCGTAGATCGGCAGGCAGTCATGACCGGTGTACTTGGATAACTTCGTCATCTCCTCGGCGACCTGATTGGCCAGTTCTCTTGTGGGAACGAGGATCAACGCCGAGGGCGTAGGCATCCTCGGCTTTATCCTTTCAAGAATGATCGAACCGTATGCCCCGGTCTTTCCGGTTCCGGTTTGCGCCTGAGCGTACATGTCGCCGCCCTTCAGGCCGACGGGGATGGCCTCTACCTGGACCGGGGTTGGCGTATCCCAACCCATGTCCTGCATCGCGTGGATGATCTCCTTGGAGATCTGCAGATCTGTGAAACTCGTCACGATATTCAACTCTTTGATGAAAATAAAAACGAACTGTAAAGATAACAGACGATTTTGATTTCAATCGGTGGTTGCGATTCGGGTATTTAAACGTACGTACCGAACTAAATGCTATCCTCATAGGCGATCTTGGCACTGGTTGAAAATTATGTATAAAAATGGGTCTTCTTTCATTATTACCACCCGTGTGCTCTTTGGAAAGTAGATCGGATCGGGGGTGTGCAATATCTCTTTTTAAGCGGATTGAAATTTTACCGAACCATGCCGATGTCGCCCAACGGCAGGAGCATGTCCTCGACCTCCAAAGGGTTGGCGTCCCGGTCGCTTGATAAGGACTGGAAGAAGACCTCGACATCATGGTTGACATTTTCGATCGCCCGATGGTCCTGAGGAGCGGGCGTTTAGATTGATCCGTCCTTTCGAGCGGGTCTCGGTAACCGGGGATTTATAACTGATCCAGAAGTGTTTTCCCGAGGACGTTCCTCGGATGGTTTGTTCGTCAATCCTCCTGATACTGCTCCTTTACCAGTTCCACCGAGGCAGTGTCTTTATGGTCACTATCTTTCTTGTGCTTCTTACCGCCTTCCACCGTGCCTTCCCAGCCCCGCATGAACCCCTCCTCAGCGGCAGTGATCTCATCGTTCTCGAGCATCTCCTGCCTGGCATCGTCGTCGTAGATGTTTTCGGAGCCATATTCCGATTCTGATTGGGATTTTTCAGGCTCTTGAAACGCGCCCTTGCGTTTTCTTTCGGCCATGCAATCAACTCCTGTGATAATATGTGGGGAACGGGTAGTTAAAGGATTGATTGGTGTTTTTGATTTACAGTCCCTCTGATACAGTCATTTTGAGGAAACTGTATGAATGGACATTGAGAAAATGAGGATGGGAGAACGTTCCATCGGCTTGAGGGTGAATACCGGTGGACGAGATCCCGGCCTTCGATTCAGGCCGAAGGACCGTGGACCGGCCCCATGACACGTTCGGGGAGATCGCACAACCGAGCCGGATTCAACCGACGATTATCTATTAAGAAGTGCTATCAAGGATTGTATGTTCAAAAAGGCCGTATTTCCCGGTAAGTACGTTCAAGGCGAAGGGGCTATTGGCGAACTTCCTGCCATGCTAGCTGCATTCGGCGGCCATGGAATGATCTTGGCGTCAAGTTCAGTGATCGGGAAGGTGCTTCCAGTATCTGGACTCGTTCCAAATGAGCATGGCATACTGGTCGAGCCGTTCCAAGGAGAATGCTGCGAGCAGGAGCTGACCAGGTTGGCCGATATCATCAGGGATAAGAATGTTGACGTTCTGGTCGGAATGGGAGGCGGAAAGACCATCGACACGGCGAAGATCGCCGCGGAACGGGCGCGCATTCCGGTCATCATCGTCCCTACCATAGCCTCCACTGACGCGCCAACTAGCGGGTGCGCCGTTCTCTACACCAAAGAAGGGGTATTCGATTCAGTGCTCTATCAGAGGACCAATCCGGCCGCCGTGCTGGTCGATACCTCGATCATCGCACAGGCGCCTGCGCGCTTCCTGGTGGCTGGCATGGGTGACGCTTTATCCACCTGGTTCGAGGCCAGGTCATGCGACCGCACGCGATCGGCCAATGAGTGCGGAGGCCTCAGCACTTCGGCGGGCCTTCACATCGCCAGGCTATGCTACGAAATGCTTCTGGCACACGGCGTCCAAGCGAAAAAGGCCTGCGAGGAGCATATGGTGAATCCGGCCCTGGAACACATTGTCGAGGCCAACATACTCCTGAGCGGGCTGGGGTTCGAGAGCGCCGGTCTGGCCTCCGCCCATTCCATTCACAACGGACTGACCGCCCTGGAAGAGACCCATCGGTACTATCATGGTGAAAAGGTCGCCTTCGGCGTTCTGGCCGGACTATTTCTTTCGGAAGCTTCCAACGAGGAAATAAAGACCGTCTATTCGTTCTGCGAGGATGTGGGACTTCCAACAACGTTGGCGGATATCGGTCTGGAGAACGTGAGCCGGGAGAGGCTGATGATCGCGGCGGAAGGGGCTTGCGCCCCAGGGCAGCCAATACACCATGAGGAGGGCTCCATAACCCCTGAGAAGGTGCTTATGGCGATGCTAAAGGCGGACGCCATGGGCAAAGAAAGGAGATCATGATCCGCGATAGCCAGTGTAAATGCGAATCGTAACTTCCCTGGAAGAACTATTGGAAAGATGAAA
>JBFYNB010000085.1:0-6863 GCA_041304605.1 Methanomassiliicoccales archaeon | reverse complement strand
TGACCCAGACGCAGAAGCTGCAGAAGGCCTGGAACACCCTGAACGTGGACGACAGCTCCGAGATGAAACTAAAGGCGGAAGCCCAGATCCTGGCGCTGCTTCTAACAGAGCAGTGGAAAGGATCTGCCTACTCTAACGCCCCAGTGTACGTACCCGCGTGCATAACTGGGGACGGAGCCTTCCTTGGAACCATGAGCGAGGTGATCGAAGAGATCCTGGGGCTCTACGGCAGCGGGGATTATGAGCAGGCCAAGAACATGGCGGACTTCCTGAACAACCTGCCCGACAGCGGCAAATGGTGCTCGATGACCGCAACCATAACCACCAAGAAGTGAACTGGGGGGCAACCCCCTCTATTAATTTTTATTTTATCTATTATTATTTTTATAAAAAACTACCAACGGTGCTTCTCGATAGAATATGTAAAGAGAATGAGAGATCTGCTTCAAGGGAATGTCGTGCTTTCCTACAAGTGAGGTCTGATGGGTGGTGGCACGATCTTCGGTGCTCTAATCCTTTACGCCTCGGCCTAACACAAGACATCAATGGCGATCACCCGGTAAAGCAACCGGATATTCTACCCGTTAACACAGGGGAACCTGTGAATTTTGAACCAAGACGTCATTTATTCACGATCGGACTTTCGCGAATGGAAACCGGTTCAAGACATCTGGGCGAATTGGTGGTGACCATGGAACATTCCACCACCTGGACCACAGAAAATTATTATTGCTGACGCAAACGGAAAGCAGTCATTGAGGATGCAAAGAGTATATGAAAGCTCAATGGCTACCCCAAACCCTAATCAATTAGATCTTAAGAATGTGCTCTCTGGCTTCGATGTGGTTTCAAATTCCGACGGGACGACCATTAACAATTCTGGCTAATTCTTAAATTCGAGATTTTTCTAATCCGTGCCGACCAACCGGTAAAACCATTGAAGAAACCCGAGGTCCTCTTCTAACAAAGAAAACCAATTCGTTGCTCCATCTCATTTAATTAGCAATTCTATGGCCGAAGTTCAATCCTTTGAGATCCTCTCCCTGATCAGCAGCAATGTACCAGCGGCCATGAGGATGCCAGCGACCACCAGTTGCACCGTCACCGGTTCTCCCAGCAATGGAATGGCGGCCATAGCCGCGGCGTAAGGACCGACCGAGAAAAGCGTGCCGGTCCTACTTGATCCCAAATGTCTCAGCCCGACGAAGAACAGGACGTTGCTGAGCCCGTAGCTGACAGCACCAATGATCATGGCGTACACCATGACCATGGCCAGATTAGTTCCTCCGTAAACTACGAAGGCCAATGACAGGGAGAACGTTGCCGCGATGCCGCTCCTTATGGTCGAGAGCTTGATGGGGTCTAGATGGGAGATCTTCTGCATGAAGTTGTTGTCGATCCCCCAGCACAGCATGGACAGAACGATCAGAAAGGCGCCGTTGCCGCCGAACCCGCCTCCTGGAGCGTAGGACAGCACTGTGCTCGCCACGGTCATGGCTGCCAGAGCGAGCCACAGCCAGCGTCCGCCCCTGTCGTGAAAGAAGGCCACCGCAATTACGGCGGTCATCACACCCTCCAGGTTGAGCAGTAGGGATGCATCGGAACCGGCCGTCCATTTTAACCCCACCATGAGCAGGATGGGAGCCATGATGGCTCCAGTGAGAGTGCTTCCAGCGAGGTATAGCTTCTCCGATCGGCTCATCCTGGAAGATGGTCGGGGTGTGGCCACTTCGCGTCTCAACAGGAACCAGGTCCCGGTTCCCATGGTCGCCCCGGCGTACAGGAGGCCGGCCATCATGATCGGGTCTATGTCCCCGATCAAGGCCTTGGAGAACGGTACGCAGAGGCCGAACAGCGTTCCCGCCGTGAGCACGACAAGGACGGGGCGACGGTCCATGGCCAGCAAATATGGACCATGTAAATGGGCTTTTTGCATCCACATCAGGCATGGGTTTCTTACACGTCACGTCCCGAAAATCATCACGACTAGTGATGATGATCGGTTGATACTAGGGCAGCGATCCAAGTTAACGAGCGGATATACGGAGCAACCCGCCTTACACTATGTACTGGTGTCCTTGAAGAATAAAACCTTCAGCGGGGGTAACCCCCGAATTCCAATTTTTTATTGCCTCTCCAGATCCTGAATTTTCCCCATAGTGTCCTTCGATGACATTTATCATCACCTGGCCCTTTCCAGGAACGTTCCCGCGATTATCCCCAGCTGGTCGTCAACTCCCTCATAATTGAACGGGGAGCCCAGCAAGTTGAAGACGATGGACATTATGGTGGCTATCCCGTCCGTCGACATCAAGAAGAACGTGATGAACGAGCGCCCGGTCAGCGCGAAGGAGATGGCAAGGGGGACCGTGAACACTATGATGAGCAGGAACGAGATCCGGGCCAGGTCCCCCGGACTAGCCTTCCTCTTGAGACGGTAACCCGGTTTAATGGGCACAGCATCACCTGAAGGGGGTTTGCACGTTCATTTCGCCTCTGCGCCGCTCCATGTACAGCTTCATCTCCCTGGTCACCTTCATCTTGACCGACACCAGCGCGATCATGACGATGGCCCCGACCAGGATCAACAAGGGCGATCCCAGGAAGGCCACCGCGAACAGGTAAACGGCGTTGGCCAGGAGCCCTCCGGACACTCTCATGTTGCTCCGGTGCAGGTCCGGTCTCTCGCTCTTGATCATTGCCAAGTTGTTACCGGTGAACCCCGAACGGTCGATGGGCTGGTCCCCCTGCGAAGGTACCGTTCGGTTCATGTTCTGGTGGTAACCCTTCTTCAGGGCCAGGGCTGGTTCCCGGGACAAGGCGTACATCTCCTTCTTTCCGATCTTTAGGACCGAGATCTGCTTCCCGGCCTTGGTAAAGTTCTGCGACTGGGAATCGATGATCCCGGTGATCTCCGTCCACAACAGCTCCCGCCGCCGGTCCTTGAACACCAGGACAAAGCCTTGGGGGCGGACGATCACCGATAACAGGGTATTATCCCGCCGGTAAGTGGTCCTCAGACCGACGATGCCCAGTACCAGGATGGGAAGCATCATGACGGTCACGAGGGCGCCGATGACCACGAACGAACCCCCCCTCAAGATCCAGGTCCCGGTCCAGGCCATCATGGAACCGATGAAGACGATCACGCCCACCATCATCAGGTAGTCCTTGCTGCGATGGGTGTTCACGAACTCTCCATAGGCAGCCGTTTCGAGCTCCTCTTTCCCCTCCATTACCGGAGTGATGCCCCAGACCGTCTTCATGAAGGCGGCCGCCCGGCTTATCTGGATGGGATTCCTGAACACGATGCCGTGCAGCTTCCCATCCTTGGTAACGAGTACCAGGGAATCGGGGACGCCGCCTACGGGCGCCACGTTCGTACCGATGGCCATGTGGTCTCGGTTTATGTCCACCCGGACCACCGACTCCCTGGGCACGGTGTACCCCTTTCCCTTGAACAAACCCCTGTAGTACGAGGGAGGATGGAAGTGGGCGCCTTTTCCGTCGATATCCACCCTCACGCCTGTCTTCAACTCCCGGATGTAGAAGAACTCCCCGCCCACTCCCATTATAACTAGGACCGCCAGGTATCCTATCAGCTGAACGAGCCCCATATTAACATCGCTCAGCAGAACGTAGGCCATCATCCCTCCGATGACCAGAAAGCCCGCTCTCAGCATCCAGATATAGATCGCGATACCAGCCCGGACCTTGTCCCTGCGGTCCACCGTCACAACGCTGTTAGATGATCCTTCCACCAACTATCCCCGGGCTCGAACGAACCTGGACCGATATAAAATTATCTTGATTATTATATGAATGTAAATAGGTACTACCCATCAGCCCAGGTCATCTCAATCGTTCACGAACTCGATGCTCAACGGAATCCCCTTTCTAGTGTTCGAACGGGCGATCATCCCCGCCTCCGCCCAGGCAGCCGTGAGCACCGCCGACGGCGCGAGGCAGTTGGCGCTCATGTCAGACCTGATGAACACCTGGAACACCCTGCTCTCCGCCTTATCCGTAAGGTCGGTCATGGAAAGCGGGCTCAGGCTGTTCAGGAACCTCTCGGCCTTGGAGCAGGTGCTGGTCGCCTTGACCTCAAAATCTCCGTCATCCGTCATGCGTACTTCGATGTTCGACTTGTTATCGCAAGGGAACATGTGATACCGGACCTTCGATGTCATTTACCCACTCTCGGATCAATGCAAGGGAAACGGCCTCGAGGACTTATAAACTATTTCGAAAAAAATCGAACACGCGTTCGCACTCCATCGCTCATCCTAGTATTCTGAGGGAAATGATGATGACATAAGGCGCGCCACCATATGAGACACAGAATAATTATATTGTCGACCCAAACAGATTGCAGCCAGCGAAGGTAGGAGGGGATTGTATGATCAATGACTACGTCAAATCCTGATCAATTAGAATTCTAGACTGAAAGGTCTGGCTTCGACTCAGGTTCACATCCCGGTAGGAGCGCCAATTCTTGATCCTGATTATATAGAAGATCATCTGGGTCATCGCTAAATGCAATCGCTCGATGCCCAGTTCTTGGCTTAGGCAACGATCACAGTCCCAACACCGTTATCCCGACCGCGACCAGTATCGCCGCGATGACGAACACTATGATGATCGTGAGCACAACAGCCAGGATGGCGATCGCCAGGGCTCTAAGCCAGTTGACATTGAACAGCATCTTGTAGAGCCCAAGAAATGCTATGAAGCTGATGACAACGGCAACTATCACCGCGATGTTCGAGCTGGTGAAAATATCCGTGACCAGGTATGTGATCGTATATACGATCAAGAACACGATGCCCCCTAGGAGCGTGCCAAGCATGGCCGCGCCCATCGTCGCCCTTCCTTCGGTCAGTGCCTTCGCCGCCAGCCAAAGGGGGATCGAGATGATCATCCAGGCTACCAGCAGAATAACGACAGCTACTATCAGGTCCACAATGTCCATGTTATTCCAACCTCCTATATTGGATTGATTTTTTCATTGGGTGCTGATTTAATAATACTTGGGGCGGCGCCGTTCAGGATTGCCAAAACGAAGAGCAAGATACATACCTTGACCGAGAACAACCATTGATCCTTGCGCAATGGACATCCACTTTTATCCTCGAATTTCATAAAATATATAAAAATGATTGACCGATAGAACTAGAACAATCTCATAGGAGCTATGCTCCTATACGGGACAGGTAAGCAAGTATGCGTCGTCACGCGTCTTCTGAACATCTTCAGAACATTCATGATGGGCTATCGATCTCGCCGGCAAGGTTAGGCGCGGACCTCACCGGTTTGCCATTCCTGTCCCTCAGATCACCGTGTGCCAGAAGCACATCACCCTCGGCGAGCATCTTTATCGTCCGCATCAACAGCGGCACCTCCCGGCTGCGCTGCCTTTCCCTTAGCGCCGAAACCAGCTCCTCCTTCGAGGAGAACTTTTTCCTGAGATCTTCAATGCCGAACTCGTCGTAGGCCACGGTCGCCCCTCTGTCCAGCTCGGGCGTGCAGACGTGCACCATCGAACCGTACGTCGCGTCGTCGCTCTCCGCTACCCGGCTCACGATCTCCTCCCAAGTGCCTTGATATGTGCTCGGCAAGGCCGGATGCAGGTTGATGATATCGTACTTCGAGCAGGTATCTGGGTCCAGGATTAACATATATCCGGCCAGGACGCCGAAGTCCATTGGGTGCTCGGAGATCATGTCTCGCATGGCCTTTCCATAGGCTCTCCTCCAAGCATCCAGGTCCTTCCCCTTCAGGTCGTTGCGGAAACCGTCCGAAGGAAGTATAATCACCGGTACACCATCCTCTTCGGCCATGGCGATGAGCTTTGCTCGGTTCGGATTGCCCTTGACCTCCCGATTCATGAATACGAAGGAGAGCTCGGCATCTATCTCACCGCTCTTGATCAATGACCTCACGGTGCTGAACAGCCCTAGTGAGCCCGGCCCTCTTCCGGTGGTGAACCAGCCTATGCGCTTCATTTCCATCCCTCAATCCGTTGCTAGGACATATTTATTCGCGCTCTGGTCAAGACCGCACCTTTGGCCTCAACGAAGCGATATGAACGGTGACCGCCAAGGCGATAGCCAGGAGAACGATCTTCAGCCAGCCCTCGTTGATGAAGACGACCACGGTCAGACCGATGGTCAGCCACAGCATGATGATGGTGAAAAACCTGACCTTGAAAGGTAGTCCGCGACCCTCCCGATAGCTAAGGATATAGGTGCCGAACAGACGGTTATTGATCAGCCAATGATAGAAGGGCTGCGAACTTCGGGCATAGCAGGCAGCGGCCAATAGCAGGAAGGGCGTGGTCGGCAGCACCGGGATGAAGATCCCAATTAATCCCAGGGCCAGACTGATGGTCCCTCCCACGATCAACAACGCTCTCAGTACACGTTCCCCTCTGAATGCTATGGTATCGCCCACCGTCGAATGTCATTGGGGGGATGAGGCATGCCTTAATAAATTACTGACCACAAAGTGACCACAACCTTGGGGGCTACCATGCATGCCCACGACAAGAAGCTTCATAATGAGACCGAAGAATATTTTTTTATCAAATTCTGCACCACATGCTCGAAAATGACGATCGCATTGTCCGGGACATTTACAGGTCGGTCAGCCGAGGTTATGAATGGCTGTTCAAGGAGGGAAAGGGTCACGGGCATTGGAAGACCGTGGAGCATACGGCGCTGGTCACGCTCGCGCTGACATTACGGGAGCCGAAGAACTCCCCCTGGTTCACCGTCGCGAAGAACTGGTTGTTCCTGCAGCAGGAGGAGCTCGACGAAGATACCCTCTCCTGGGACGAGGAGGTCATCGATACGTCGATGGCC
>JBFYNB010000084.1:0-7430 GCA_041304605.1 Methanomassiliicoccales archaeon | reverse complement strand
GACTGGTGGCTGTTCAGCAAAAGGTCGATGAGCAATGGACGAAATATCCCGTCACTTTTTATGATACCGACTATCCTGTCAAGGGCGCCAAACGTTTTTTCTCCGGCGGCGCGGGTTTGTCGAGCACGGCCAAAGACTATGCCGTCTTTTTGCAAATGTACCTCAACGGCGGTGAATACAACGGCGTGCGCATTCTAAGCCGAACGACGGTTGACTGCATCATGGGCAATCAAATCGGCAACATTTGGGGCGACAACCCGGACAAGGTGTTCGGCTTGGCTTTTTCCGTGGTCACTGCCAAAGGTCAGGACAAAGGCGGCATCGGCAGCGCGGGAACGTTCGAGTGGGGCGGCTATTTCAACACCCAGTACTTCGCCGACCCTGATTATCACGACGGTGCATACGCTCAGCTGCCGACCTTGTTAGGCAACGCCTACGGGATCGTCCAGGAGTACTACGAGGGCGACAGGATGGTGATCCTGGTCGACAACGTCCGGGACAACAACTTCTACGACCCGACCTATCCGAACTACATCGCCGGGTTCTACTCGCCCAGCTATGAGCTGTACTTCGACCGCAACGTCATAACCATCGACAGCCACGACTGGGCCAACCGCATGGGCCCGGACGCCGCCAGGCCGTTCCTGTACGAGGGGATAATCGCGCACGAGATGCAGCACCTGATCCACGATGACGTGGACGGGGACGAGGAGACCTTCGTGAACGAGGGCATGTCCGACTTCGCCATGCTGGTCTGCGGCTACGGGCCGGCTGTGAACAGCCACCTGGAGGACGCGGCTTTCTACGCCGAGAACTCGCTCGTGGCCTGGGAGGACCAGGGCGGGCTGGAGATACTAGCCGACTACGGGCAGGCGTACCTATGGACCCTTTACCTGTTCGAGCAGTTCGGTGAGGGCTTCATAAAGCACCTGTTCGCCAACCCTGGGAACGGCATATCCGGCATCGAGTCGTCCTTGGACGCCTTCGGGAGCGAAAGGGATTTCGCCGACGTATACCACGACTTCTCCATCGCCATGCTGATCAACGATCCGAGCGCTGGATCGGAGTACGCGTTCTGGGGCGTGGACTTCAACGTCTATATGGGAACCTACGACGAACAGAACCCAGAGACCTACTCTACGCCCGGCGCGCCGGCCTGGGGTACGGACTATCTCTGGCTGCACGGCAGTCCCGGACCGTTCTCATGGCTGTGGTTCGACGGCGATGACTTCAGCGCCCATTCCACCGATTGGACCAGTGTGGACGGCATGTTGTGGTCGGGCGGAGGTGACCTGCAGGACCGCTGGGCCATATTCGAGGGAGTCGGCGGCGGTACGCTGAGCTTCGACACCATGTATGACATCGAGGACTACTGGGACTTCGGGTTCGTGCAGGTATCCACCGATGGAGGGGAGACCTGGACCAGCCTCTCGAACGCCTACACCACCGGCGACTACGACCCCAGCGCCCACCCCAACATCATCGCGAACCTGCCCGGGCTGACCGGTATCCAGGCCGAGATGGTGACCATGAACTTCGACCTGAGCGCCTACGCCGGAAACGACATCCTTCTGGCCTTCAGGTACATGACCGACTGGGCCACCTATTACGGAGGCTGGTACGTGGACAACGTGTACCTGGATGACGTCCTAGTATCGGATGGCACGGACGCCTCGGTGTTCATGGACCTGAGCGAGCTGTTCCCGACGGAGAACGACTTCAGCGTGACCATAGTGGGCATGAAGATGGTGAAGGGCAAAATGACCTACCAGATCATCGACGTGCCTCTGGACGATGCGACCGAGACGGGCATGTACGACATGAGAGGTGTCTTCAAGAGCTGCACCAAGGTGTTCATGCTGGTGACGCTGCAGGCCCCTGAGGGCTTCACCGACTATGGGATGTACGACTTTGGTATCGCCTACGGCAATGGTCAGAATCGCGCCTAGGTCCTTGGCGAACAAGGCTCTCTGAGCCTTCCTTTCCCTTTTTCTCTTTTTTGTATACCGGAAAATCGTTAATCATGGTTCTCCTTCTCGGGGTACATGGGCGTCATGCGCATCCTGGGGAACAACGCGGTGATGATGACCGTGTCCTTCATCACAGCGCTAGCGCTGGGGGGCTTCCCCAACGTTTTCTTCCTCACCAACAGCAACATCGCCATGATCACGCTCGTCATCATGATGTCCATATCTCTGACGAACCTGCAGCTGCGCGGACTGAAGGTCAAGGACCACGCCGTCTCCATCCGCCGGGCGTTCCTGCTCTCCATGGTGCTCGCTTCCGGCGCCACCGTCGTTATATCTTTCTTCTTCCAGGGGGACCTGCGGGACGGCTGGATAATCGCCGCGGCCGTGCCTTCGGCTATATCGGTGGTCCCGTTCACCTACATGATGAAAGGGGACCTGGAACCCACTCTGGTCTCCACGGCGTCCTTGTACATCATCGCCCTGGCCTTCACACCCCTGGTCACCCTTTTGTTCCTTGGACAGGCCATCGACGTGGGCATCCTGATCTTCAATGTCAGTCTGCTGATCGTTCTGCCGCTGGTCGCCTCCCGCCCTCTGCGCAAACTGAACATCCGTCAGGATTACAAGTCGGCGGCGTTGAACGTGACCTTCTTCATACTCATCATAGCGGTGGCCGGTCCGAACCGACACATCTTCTTCAGCGACTGGGCGCTTCTCTCCATGCTGCTGACCGCGGCGGTGCTGCGCATCTTCGGCATCGGGCTGCTCTGGAACTGGTACCTCAAGCGCAAGAACGTACCTCACAAGCGAAGGGTCCCTGAGGTCCTTTTCTCGTCGCACAAGAACACCGGGATGGCCGCCACGTTAGCCATAGGCCTTATAGGGCCTGCGGCGGCGGTCCCCGCCACCATCTGCGCCGTGGTCGATATAGCCTGGATGATATTCCTGAGCCACTATCTGTTCAGGGACGAGGCTTCCCCCTAAAAACGCGTCATGCAAAGGGTGAAGTGCATATAACCGTCTCACAGCATCATGCGCGAGGAGACCAAGGTGTTCCTGGAGATGGTGGCCAGGAAGAGATCGGAAAAGATAAGAGAGGCCTCCCCAGGGCTCGAGACGCAGCTGACCATGGACGATTCCGGGCTGAGATGCGCCCTGCAGGTGCTTCAGAACGGGGAACTGGTGCGCCTAGAGTTCATCGAGTCCGCCACGACGGCCGGCAAGCAGACGCACTTTCCCGATTACGTCGAGGTGGCCAGGGAGATTGGTTCACTGGCGATAATGTTCCCCGAGGCCAAGTTCTCCCGGGACCTGGCCTCGTCCATCTACCAGAGCGTGCTCAAGGAGGCCCGCCAGGGGACCGACCGGGAGATCGCCTTCCTAGGTTTCGTCTATGACGACCGGGGAAACGTTAAAAAGGTCGACTGAGAGGTAAGAATCCCAATGCCTGTTGCGGGGGATTCTCTCTTTCCAATAATTTCAATGGCAGAAATACCGACATAAAAATAATATTTCAAGGCGTTTCTGCTAGTCACGATTATTGGAACGGATGAAAATGTCGATATTGAAGGCGCTGAAGGCGAAAATGGGTGACAACTATTCTAAGGGTGATCTCTTCGAGGATTATGTCGTCGATCTGTTTCCAGAAAGCGTCTACCAGCTAGTCCAGATCACTCCCCGGAGAGAGGACCTCGATGGGAGGTGGGTCGAGCAGGCCTACAATCCTGATATTCAAATAAGGCACATGCCTAGCGGGCATCAGTTCTGGGTGGAGTGCAAGTTCAGATCATCAACGTACATGAACAAGCTGCATTGGTGCGAACCTAACCAACTTTTCAGGTACAAGGATTTCCAGGAATCAGTAAGGCCGGAGAAGGTCTTCGTAGTTGCTGGGCTGGGTGGAAAATGCAATGATCCGCAATCTCTGTATTGCATACCTCTTGACGACATCCAATATGTTGGGCTTTATCTTAACACGATAGAGAGGTACAAGAGAGACCCCCGTACCAATTTCAACTATTACGCCGGTAAGCTGTTTTGAACAGACAATTGCCAGAAATCGGTTCGCATATCGGTCCTAAAGCAGCAGCGACTGCATGTCCTCAACTTTCTCGTCCATGTAGGCGCAGGAATCGAGCACGCCCTGGTTGTAGAACTCGGGCGCCAGCTTCTCCATGACAAAGTCCAGGACCAGCCCGGCTGCTAGCTGTCCTATCTCCTCGCCCCGCTCGTCCTTGAAGTAAGCGATGATGTCCTTCACCATCTCATCCCGCCTTTCCCTTTCCAGCTTTATGCGCTCCCTCTCCTTCATGCGTTTCTCCCGGCCCGTGATGGAAATGGGGAATGATAAACTTCCCTAGGGTTGCTCAGAACTTGCTGGCGGCCCAGGCGAAGAAGCGGTCTAGCAAACTGTCGCGGGGCGAGTTCTCGTCCGAGTAGAAGAGCACGGCGGCAAAGGCGGCCAACCAGAGGAACAGAGGGACGACGATCATCCTTTCGGAACCGGCGGCTCCCAGTCCGAAGTAGATCTCCGTCTTGTAGGTGATCATGGTGAAGAACCCAACGATACCAATTATGAGGGAGACGTATTTGAACGGGCCAGGGAAGGTCCAGTAGCAGCATAGCGCGACGACGGCGATTAGGACGAACGAGAGGAACGCGCCGACGTCATGGGCCCACTCTATGGTTATCGGGAAGGCGGCCATGATCAGCATGCCGATCCCGCACAGCACGAACAGCAGGGGGATGAAGTTGAGCTTCTTGTCCGGCCAGAGGACGACACCTATGCTCATGCCAAGTATCCCGAAGAGCACCAGGGAGGTGTTGAAGAGCAGGGCGGAGGGCTGGTCCCAGACGCCCAGGTCGGAAAGCAGGGTTTCCTCTATGCTGAAACCCTCATACATTATCTGGCTGATATTTGCCAGGAACGCGAACTGGGTGATGGCCACGAAGAGTAGGATGCCAGCGAGCTCCCTGCGTCTCACGCTGTGGTGAAGGCCGGACCTGAATTAAACGTTTTTGCGGCGCAGGCATAAATTAATTTAGGTTCGCGTCCAATGAAAATCTCAGGGAAGGGTCTTCATGAGAACTCTTGTGGCGTACATATCGGAGACTGGCAACACCAAGAAGGTAGCTCAGGCCATCTATGACGAGGTCCCGGGCGAGAAGGACTTCATGCCCATCTGCGACGTTCCAGATTCCAGCGTCTACGACCTGATATTCATGGGATTCCCGGTGCACCAGTTCGGACCGGACAAGAAGGCCAAGATGCGCATGAAGCAGCACTGCGTTCCCGGTAGGAAAGTAGCGCTGTTCGTCACCCACGCCGCTCCGGAAGGAGAACCGGAACTGCAGGAATGGCTTTCCAAGTTCAAGGAGTGCGCGTCCGGCGCCGAGCTCGTCGGCTTCTTCGACTGCCAGGGGCAGATGTCCATGCCGGTGAAGATGGTCCTCCGTCTGTCCAGGGACAAGAAGATGCGGGACTGGGCCAAGATCGACAGCAGCAAAGGGCAGCCTGACGAATCCCGGATCAAGAGGGCCAGGGAGTTCGCGAAAGAGATGCTGGACAAGGCCGGCCAGAAGGACTGAGCCCGCTCCCCTTTCTCTCAATTCTATCGTCATTATATATGCACAATCCGATGCCCTGGCAGGTGCGGGGATGGGGAACGGTGAATTTTCCAAAGAGGGCAGTGTCGAGCATACCATCACTGCCCGGAACGTCGTTGTCCGGTTCGGGAACATACTGGCGCTGGACAACTTCTCCGTCGAGGTACCCAGGGGCATAGTCGGCCTGTTGGGACCGAACGGGGCCGGCAAGAGCACCTTCATCAAGACCGTGCTGGGCCTGGTCAGCTTCGATTCCGGTGATGTGCGAATAAGCGGCATGGACCCCCGGACGGACGTCATGACCATCCGGGACCGGGTCGGCTACATGCCGGAGCACGATTGCCTCGTGGACACCATGACCGGCCTGGAGATGGTGACGTACTTCGGCCGGCTCAGCGGAATGACCAAGGAGGATTCCATACCCCGCAGCCACGAGGTTTTGGACTTCGTCGGCCTGGGAGAGGAGCGCTACCGTCCCACGGCCACGTACTCCACGGGAATGAAGCAGAGGGTGAAGCTGGCCCAGGCCATAGTCCACGATCCAAAGATACTTTTCCTGGACGAGCCCACGAACGGGATGGACCCCCTGGGACGGGAGGAGATGCTGGAGCTGATCTCGCGCATCGCCGCCTCCAACAAGTCCATACTCGTGTCCTCGCACATCCTGCAGGACATGGAGAAGGTGTGCCAGCATGTCATAATCATCAATGGAGGAAGAGCGATCACGCAAGGGCCGATGGCCGTCCTTCTGGACCAGGGCCGGGACCGCAAGCGGCTGCAGGTGCGCGGCGAGCCCAAGGCGCTCCTGGCGTTCACGGACCAGCTCCGCAAGGGACATGAGGTCCTCTCCGTTTCGGAGGAATTCGGGCAGATGACCATCATACTCGTGAACGCAGGACCGAGCGCCCCCTTGCTGGACATGGCCAAGATGCACGGGGTCCAGGTGCGTTCCTACGCCCCGGACAAGCTCACCCTGGAAGGGGCGTTCATCCGGTCGGTAACGGAGGGGGCCTGATGGGGCTCGACCCGATCGGCTACAAGCCCTGGGACGGGGAGCGCACCGAGCACGGCCGCCGTTTCCTGGTGGTCGCGGAGAGCATACTGCGCCACAAGCTGAAGGCCAAGTGGTTCCTGGCCCTTCTCATCATAGGCACCTTCCTGGTGCACATAATGCCCCTGTTCATATTCTCGCTCATGCCGCACCGGGAGCTGGAGGCGGATGTGATGAGGGACTACATGGGCAATGGGCTGTACTTCATCTTCGAGGTCATCCTGGTCGCCCTGGTGTGCTCCGACCTGCTGGGAAAGTGGACCGGTGCCATGGTCACCATCGGCCTGTTCACCCTGCTCCCGCCGCTGGTGGTGGCGATCGCCATAACGGCCACCCAGTCCGGCTCCGATTACCTAGGAAGTATGGCCGTCATCGGCCAAACGCTTCTGGCCGGCGTGTGGTCCGCAACATTGCTGGTCCCGGCCGGCCTGGCCGTATCAGCCCTCACCAGAAAGAAGACCTACGCCTCGGTGGGCACCTTCATGTTCTTCTTCGGCCTTTTGATCGTCGCCGGGATATTCGGCAGCATGTCACAGGACTGGAACCTCCTGGACCCGTCCGCGGTGCTGTACCAGAGCCATACCGTGATCTATGGACTTGAACTGGCAGATGGCGTGAACCGCTTCCTTCTCGGGGCCATGGTATTCCTGCTAACCGTTCCGCCGATGGCTCTGGTATACTATCGCATAATGCGCAAGGAGGCAGGTAAATGAGCAACGTGGCGGAGGCGCGCCTCCTGTCCAAGTGGTACGGCCAGGTGATCGGGCTCAACAACTTCAGCATAGACGTTCCGAAAGGGATCA
>JBFYNB010000083.1:0-7192 GCA_041304605.1 Methanomassiliicoccales archaeon | reverse complement strand
GAGCAAAAGGTTATTAAAGACCGATTGAATGAGGGCAGCTAGTCTGGTGTGTACTGATGAAGAGAAGTTCACGCGCCTGGAAGAAGAAAGGCAAGCAGCGCTGGAAATGGCGCAAGAAAAAGATGAGAAGGCGAAAGCACGCCCAGAAGATGCGTAAGCGGTAAAGCTGAACCAGTGGGGGTATGGGGTAACACGGTATCCTCGCGGGCTCCAGTTAATATGGAGTGATTGCTAACGGGTTTGCTGATCCGGTGATGAATAACTGGAGCGATGACCTGTTAATTCGCGTGGGGTCGCTCCCCACGTGGTGGAAACCCGCTGATCTGGGTTCAAATCCCAGTGCCCCCACCTCATAATCCCTTTTCGGGGTTACAACCCCATCAATTCCCTTTTCTTTCTTTTTCTACTATTGTAGGTCGCGTCATCCAAAAATCGATGTGGGTTTCCAAAAAAAATTTTAAAGACGGCGTCTCTGATGATATCAGGTCTTTCATCATTCCCAAATTAATGAAACAGGAAATGGTTTTGGGACCTCAAGTGGAATAGATCTGCGAGATATTGGTATCTGTGAGCAGGACCAGCATCTGCAGGCCGACATCTGCGGTCACCTTCTCGACGATAAAGAATCCGTTCCTGGTCCAGACGTCCACAGTGTATACCACTTCCGCGTAGGTGTAGTTATATCGATAATGCTGAGCGCTAAGGGTCCCCCACTCTGTATCTACGTTATCAGCACCGAGGTCCGTGATGTTATAGCCAAGGGACTCCAGGCTGCTAGCAGAGAACCCGAAACCAGTGGAATTGACCGCAAGGTGCAAGGTCTGCCACGACAGCAGGTCACCAGCCATGTCCTTTAATGTCTTGTTAATGGTTAGCCACTCACTTCCGACATCGGTCACCGTGAATCTCTCATAACCAGCCGGATATACCGGCTGTCCTCCCAATTCGTAATAGTAGGTTCCCCATTCCACAAAATCCCCCTCGTTCCATGTGCCTTCGTTCCCATTATCATCATCTTGCATGATGACCAGATAATAGATGCTGGCGATCAACGCCGCACTTACCAGAATCGCTATGGCAATTATCGCCGTCCGGCTGAGCCGATATGTCGCCATGTTCCAATCTCCTCCCACCCCTAAAATCATTTACATCTGTCCGGTGATAAAACCATCTACGATACGCAGTTAGATAAGCGGGTTGTTCAGAACCATTTAGTCTAATGACGGGACTGGTCTGGGCGGATATTTATATCAGCAGCTTTCATGCACTGGCCTGAGGTCGCACTTGAACGTCACCATCTTTACCATGATCTACGTCATCTGCGCCGCTGCGGCCTTGTACATCCGGGTCATATTCATGACGAAGATCGGCAACAGGAAGGCCTACCAGAGCTCCCTCGTGGACAAACTGCTGGTCGTTCTGATCGTGGCCAGCATGGTCGCTCCGCTCACTTACGTACTGACCCCGCACCTCAACTTCGCGAACTACGCAATTCCGGATTCTGCCGCTTGGTTTGGTGCCGTGCTTATCATGGTATCCCTTTTGCTTCTCTGGAGGTCCCACGCCGATCTGGGCGTAAACTTCGCCCTCACCCCTGGAGTGCATGGCGAGCAATCCCTGGTAAAAAATGGCGTGTATCGCCGAGTACGCCATCCCATGTACACCTCGCTGTGGCTTTGGGCTTTCTCCATGCCGCTGCTACTTCACAACCTGGTCGCTGGAGCTATCTTTCTGGCGGTGTTCGGTTCGTTCTATCTTGCCCGCGTTCCGATCGAGGAGGCGCACATGGCCGAGAGGTTCGGTGAAGAGTACAACGCGTACATGGAAGAGACTGGCAGGTTGCTGCCGCGGTTAAAATGATGGTCTGTGGAATCAGAGGATCTCTGGATGTTCGATTTTGACCACGTTCGAAAATATTCAACCGAATCCACGAATACTTATCCGTATCTGTTGGCGCATGGCACAATAGGGATGGCAGGCGATACAAGCCCAATGTTCTGAAAACATACCTCTATTAATTCCAAAAAATGATACAACTAAGGCGTAATCTTTATATCCAGCAAATAATTCAGAATATGGGAGTACCCCGCGGACCTTCTCCAACTTCCCCACCATTAACGTTTTGCGGGGTCTCCTTTACCTTCTTCCTTATCTGATCTCCTTCCAGGGGAACCTGGATTTTATGGCTGAAATGATACGCAGGTCCCTCGTCAATCTCTCGCCCAGCACCGAGCCGTCCGGAACGCTCACCCGCACCCTCTCGTTCCTGTAATCATCGACGGTCTTGCCCATCCACTCCCCCTTGATCCGTATCCCGGTGCCCTTGAGCGTCAAGGACGTGTGCAGAATGCTCAGGTCGTACAGCAGCTCGGTCATCAGCCATGGGTCGTAGGAGATGGTCGACGGAACCTCGTACGGATAGCTGATCAGCAGCGAGGGCACCTTGTGGGCGTTGGCGTGGGCTCTCGTCTTATCGTCATTGGTCAGGAACAGCACGTCCACGCGCTGCTCGAACATCTCTGCTGCGACGGAACGAAGCATCTCGTCGTCCCTCGCTTCCTTGTCATCCACGAAGGAACCGCCCTGTGCCGACCAGCAGTTGTAGCGCTGCTTGAGCGCCACCACCTCCGCTTGGCCGTTCAGCGCTTTTCTTCCGTTCTTGTTCAGGCAGTTGAAAAGGTCCTCAGCGACGCTCCGGTCCCGCACCGCCCTTCTCAGTTCCTCAACGTCCTTCCGGTCGTACTTCCTGCCGACCCGGCGGGATAGCTCCTCCTCGGCCATGGAAGGTATCAGCACTTGCACCTTCTGGGGATCGAACGACCGGACGTTGCAGCCTTTTCCCGCCAGAAGCAGCCGGGAGAAGAGCCTGCGGTACAGGAGGTTGGTGTCCAGACCGAAGCACATCTGGCGCGGGAAGCGGTAGGGATCGCCGCGCCTCTCATTGAAGCGGTAGATCTCGGCCATCAGGGCGTCCAGGTTGGTCGGCGGCATGAACAGGGACGCCTGCAGCGCCTCGCGCAGGTCCAGGAACGTGGGGATGTCCCTGGCCAGCTGCTCGCCCAGGGCGCTGACCGTTCTGGCGTACGCCTCATCGTAATCCCTCTCCCGGGCGACCCACTGCACCTGCTGATGGTCCAGGTCCAGGGCCAGCAGGTCAACGTCCAGAAGGTCCGAGCGCACGATGAGGTTGCCCCGGTCGGCCAGTCTGGATTCGTTGAGCACGACAGTGATGAACTCCTTGTCCACCTCCATCAGCGCACCTCCTTCAGCAGGTCGTGGGAGCTCTGAAGGTCCAACGGGATCTCCAGGTACGGCCGGGAGGCGTTCTGCAGTGATTCGATGTACAGATAGAATATGTGGTCGACCTTGACCTTTCCCGCGCCTATGACCGTGCCCAGCACGGTAGCCTTGGTTCCAGGCGTTACGTCCACGGCCACTTCGTTGCCCCCGGCGTTCTCCGCCCCGATTATCTCGTTGACCCTCCGACCGATCTCCTTTACGTCATCCCCCGGGACGTCCACCAATTCCACTTCCGCCGGGGAGCCGTGCTCCTTGAGCAGCACGATGAGCATGTCCCTGGCTATCTGGCCACGGGCGGTCTCGCAGCCCGCGGTCAGCACGTAGACCTTGTCCGGAAGGTAATCGAAATGGCGGATGTTGGACCAGACGGAGTTGAACAGCCCCCACACGCTCCGCCCCATCATGGTCAGTAGGACCTTGCCCATGACCTAGCCATGGCGATGGGGAATTTATCATCCTTTCCCCTATTTAATCAGCTTGACTATCGCCGCCTGCGTCTCCTGCGGGGTGGCGGTGGTGTTCACCAGGTGCACCCTGGTCTTGGCCAGGAACTGCCGGAAGAATTTTTCCCGCACTTCCATCTTACGTTCGTCGCGCACCATCTGGTGAGGGTTGCAGAGATCGTTCGCCGAAAGATAATCCCACGCCTCTTCTGGCGTTAGCTCCCTGACCAATCGGGGATCGCCCTTATCCCGCTTCAGCATGACCACCTCATGGATGGTGGTCATGGGAACGACGGAGCCTTTCCCGGTCACCCATCGTACGTTTACGACCGCCCTCTGCCGGTTGTCGAATTTGGCCTTCTCAACAAGTCCGCGGTAATCCTCCCAGATGTTCCCTATGTCCGCGTCTATGTAGCAGTTCTTCTCCGAGCCGAAGGCCATCGGGCGCCTGTCCGACAGACGGACGAAGTACCAGTCGTCCGTCACCAGCCGGGAGTCCTTCGATCTTAGCAGACCCCAAGAATGGGTGGTCTTGCCGGTCTTCGAAGGGGCGATGAGCGTTATTCCCTTGCCATCGATGTCCAGGGCCGCGCCGTGGACGGAGTGGATCTGGTGCTCGTCCTCCAGTATGTCACCCGCAAGTGCCAGAGCGACGCTCTTGATCCACCCGTAGTAGTCGAAGTTGAAAAGAAAGGCCGTCTTCGTGTTGGGCTCGAACAGAACTTCCAATGGACGCTCGGAATCCTCCAGGCATATCACCCGGCCGTGTGAGCGCACCGTCTCCGACATGGAGTAGAAGTTGTCCTCCCACATGTCCTTGACCGAGCTGCTCAGCGTGTACAGCTTCACGCAGCAGCCGCTGATGTCCGCCTTGGCGGTGTGGAACGGGTACGAGGAATATTGCTCGTAGAGGAGGTCCTTCTCCTCGTACGATATCTGCCTCACCGGATAGCTCATGGAGAGCGGAACGTATTACTGGCAATTCAAGCTAACGCCCTGTCCGTTCGTACCCGCCCGCATAAGCTTGTACTCGATACTGTCGATCAGGGCCATGAGCGAGGCCTCGATTATATTGCCGGAAACACCGATCGTGGTCCAGGTCTGGTTACCGTCGGTGGAAGTTATCAGAACGCGGACCTTGGCCGCTGTGGCTTCCTTCCCGTCGATGACCCTCACCTTGTAATCTATCAGGCGAACCTCTTTCAGCACCGGGTAGAAGCGTTCCAGGGCTTTGCGCAACGCCCGGTCCAACGCGTTCACTGGCCCGTTGCCGTCCGCTGCGGTGTGCTCCATCGTTCCGTCGGAATCGACCACTCGTACGGACGCTTCGGAGGTCATGACGTTCCCGGTCACGTCCATGAAGGTGCGGAAACCTTCCAATCGGAACGGGGAGGTGTTCTCTCCCTTCAGCTTGCGTATTAGGAGTTCCAAACTGGCCTCGGCCGCCTCGTACTGGAAGCCCTCCGCCTCCCGGTGCTTCATCAGCTCCAAGATGGAACGCCCGCCGTCCTTCTCGGTGTCTATTCCCATCTCACCGGCCTTGGCCAAGATGTTGGAGACGCCGGAAAGCTCGGAGACGAGGATGCGGCGTTGGTTCCCTACCAGTTCCGGCTCCACGTGCTCGTACGTCCGGGAGTCCTTCATCACCGCGCTGACATGAATACCGCCCTTGTGGGCGAAGGCGCTCTTGCCCACGTAAGGTGCCCTGGGATCAGGTGATACGTTGGCCATCTCGGCCACGAAATGCGAGAGCTTGGAAAGCTGGTCCAAATTTCGCACACCGGTCTCGACCTTCATCTTTAGCACCAGGTTGGGTATTATCGAGCAAAGGTTGGCGTTGCCGCAGCGCTCGCCCAGCCCGTTTATGGTACCTTGGACCATGGAAGCCCCGGCCTCGACCGCGGCCAGCGAGTTGCCAACGGCCAGTTCGCCGTCGTTATGGGCGTGAACCCCCAACGGCACATTGATCTCCTTGCGCACTCGGGAGACGACCTCGCCGACCAGGCTGGGGAACGCCCCTCCGTTCGTGTCGCATAGGCATATCCACTCCGCACCGGCATCCTCCGCCTCGTGGAGCACTTTCATAGCGTAATCTGGATTGTTGCGGTAACCGTCAAAGAAGTGCTCGGCGTCGAATATGACCCGCCGCCCCTGCTTCTTGAGGAACGCCACGGTGTCGTGCACGATGTGCAGATTATCCTCCAAGGACACCTGTAGCGCCTTCTCGACGTGCAGGTCCCAGGACTTGCCGAACACACTGACCCACTCGGTCTTCGTCTCGACGAGCGCTTCCATGCCCTTGTCATGCTCAGGACGTACCCCCGGCTTGTGTGTCGCGCCGAATGCCACCAGCTTTCCGTTCTTCAGCTTGACCTTCTGGGCTGCTTTGAAGAAGGCCTTGTCCTTGGGATTGGACGCCGGATATCCGCCCTCTATGAAATCTATGCCGAAGGCGTCCAGGCGTTCCAGGATCTCCAGCTTGTCCTCGGTGGAGAAGGATACTCCCTCGGTCTGCGCGCCGTCCCTCAATGTGGTGTCGAAGATACTAGCCCTGGCGGGCAATAAATAAATCCCACCCGTTGTTTGATTCTGACATTGAGTTACCTCAGGTAAGGTATGCTTTATCATGGCACGACCTATTTAACCCTGCCGTTCAGAAGGCAGGCGTTCCTCTTCAGAAGGCCGACCAGATCGCTCATTATCGCGCTGGCCGTTTCCTTTCTTCCCGCGCCCCGTCCAGTGACGGTTATCGCGCCGGCCAGATCGGTGTGCATATGAAGTACGTTCAGAGTTCCGGAGATGGATAGCGGATGTCCTAACGGCACCATGCGCGGTGAGACCTCGACACCGCCGCCGTTTACCTCTCCTATGAGACGAATTACCTTTTTCTCCTTGGCCGCCAGCTCCACCGCCTCCTGGGTGATGCGGCGGATCCCGGTGCGCCGGACGTCGTGATAGGTAACGTCCAGGCCCATAATCGCATTGGCCAGGATGGCCAGCTTGCTGGCGCTGTCTATCCCATCGATATCGTAACTGGGGTCCGTTTCCGCGTAACCCATCTCCTGGGCCTCCTTCAGCACGTATTCGAAAGGCAGGCCTTCCTCGCCCATACGGGATAGGATAAAGTTGCAGGTCCCGTTCAGAATCCCCTTCATGGACTCCACCTTCTCGGCCATGAGCAATTCCCGGGACAGGTTGATGATCGGTGTAGCGCCGCCGACGGTCGCCTCGAACCGCAGCTCAACGCCGTTCTTCTTGGACAGCTCGTCGAGCGTTCTGTACTTTAACGCCAACGGCCCCTTGTTGGAGGTGACCACGTCACGGCAGCATTCCAGGGCGGTGCGGATATTGGTGTATCCCGGCTCAGCGTTCTCGATGTTGGTCGGCGTCATCTCCACCAGTACATCGTAGTCGAGCTCGCGCAGCATCTCGGCCACGCTCTTCGGCCT
>JBFYNB010000082.1:0-7235 GCA_041304605.1 Methanomassiliicoccales archaeon | reverse complement strand
TGTACTCCCTCATCTTGGCGAAGGCCTTTCCGCTGTCGATGGTCATCTCGGCCAAGGCCAGGCCGGACGCCAGGCTGGGCACCTTGCCCGAGACCAGGAAGGCGCAGGCGCTGTTCACCAGGACCGCGGTCCGGCGCGCTCCTCTCTTTCCGCGCAGTACCTCGTAGCTGCAGCGGGCGGCGGCCTGGGGTGAAAGCTCGGCGATGTCTTGGGGCGAGCACGGTTCTATTCCCAGGTCCTCCGGCGTGAGTTCGTACCTCTCCACGCTTCCGGCCCGCAGGTGGGCCACCAGCGTCCTGCCGCAGGGGGACACCTCGTCCATCCCCGGGAGGCCGTGGACGACCATGGCCTCTTCGACGTCCAGCGCTTCAAGCACCTGGGGGACCACGTCCAGTAGTTCCGCGGCGCTCACGCCCATGAGCTGCCGGCGCCTTCCCAGGACCGGGTTCATCAAAGGTCCCATCACATTGAACACCGTACGGCAGGGGACCATCCGGCGGGCCTTGGAGGCCTGGCGCATGGAAGGGTGGTAGAGGGGAGCGAACAGGAAGGCGAAGTTGATGCGGTCCAGCATTGCGGACGAAGTCTCGATGCTGGGGGAGATGTTGGCGCCCACGGCCTCCAGGAGGTCGGCGCTGCCGCAGCGACCGATGGACGATCGGTTCCCGTGCTTGGCCACCGGCACACCTGCCGCGGCCAGCACGAACGAGCTGGTGGTGCTTATGTTGAACGTCCGGACCGGCGCCCCGCCCGTCCCGCAGAGGTCGATCACCATGGGATGGGAGGTGGATATTCTCCTGCTCTGAGGGTAGAACGCGGATATCATCCCCAGTATGTCCTCGGCCCTTTCCCCGCCGTCCCTCATGCGCTGCAAGCGCTCGGCGATCTCCCGGTCGGACATCCTTCCTTCCAGAATGTCGCAGGCGAAGCTCCTCGCCTGATCGGCCATCATGACCTGGCTCATGCCCTTCCCTCCAGGGAGCGCACGAAGTTGTCCATCAGGTCCTGACCGCGGTCGGTCAGTATGGACTCGGGGTGGAACTGCACCCCTTCCATCGGATATTGGCGGTGCCTCAGCCCCATCACCGTGCCGTCCTCGCTCCGGGCGGTCACCTCCAGGCAACCGGGCAGGGAGTCCTCGAGCACGCAGAGGGAATGATACCTGCCCGCCATCAGGGGTGACGGCAGGCCTTGGAAGATCCCCCGCCCGTCATGCAGGACCAGGGTGCCCTTGCCATGCAGCGGCAGGGGCGCCTTGACCACCTGGCCACCGAATACGTGAGCTATGCCCTGGTGCCCTAGGCATACTCCGAGGGTGGGGATGGAGCGGGAGGCGCCCCTGATCAGTTCGGCGCAACGGCCGAAGTCCCCCGGGTTGGCCGGATGCCCCGGCCCCGGCGAGATCACGATGCCCTGGAAGCCACCTTCCACCGAATCCGGGTCCACCCGGTCGTTCCTGATCACCTCCGGTTCGGCACCGGCGGCGGCCAGGGATTGCGCCAGGTTGTAGACGAATGAATCGTAGTTGTCCACCAGCAGCACCCTGGGCCTCATCTTTCTCCCTCGCATAGCTGCAGGGAGCGATGCATGGCCCCCAGTTTGCCCTGGCATTCCAAATATTCCCGTTCCGGCACCGAGTCCAGCACTATCCCCGCCCCGGCCTGCAGGCGGATCCGGTCCCCTTTCACAAAGGCCGAACGGATGGTGATCGCGGTATCCAGGTCCCCGGAGTCCGAGATGTATCCCACCGCTCCGGCGTAAGGTCCCCGTCCGCGTCCCTCTAACGATTCGATGAGGCGCATGGCCCGGTGCTTCGGCGCTCCGCTGACCGTGCCGGCCGGAAAGACCGCCATCAAAGCGTCCAAAGCATCCTTGTCCTTCCGCAGGATGCCGCGGACCCGGGACACCATGTGCTGCACGTGGCTGTACTCCTCCACCCTCATCAGGTCGGCCACCTCCACCGTTCCGCACTCGCTCACCTTGCCCAGGTCATTGCGGGCCAGGTCGACCAGCATGAGATGCTCGGCCCTCTCCTTCTCATCGGCCAGCATCGATCGCCGGTTGCTCCTCCTCTCCCGCAGGTCCGCTCCCAAAGGCCGCGTCCCGGCGATGGGATAGGTCACGGTCTCCTTGCCCCGCACCGTGACCAGGGTCTCCGGGCTGGAGCCCAGCACCTTGCGCTCCCCGAAGTCCAGGTAGAACATGTAGGGGGATGGGTTCACCTGACGCAACCGTAGGTAGTATTGGAACGGATCGCCTTCGAAGCGGTACTCCTCGTGTCCGGAGAGCACGACCTGGAACGCTTCTCCATCCTCGATCCTCAGCTTGAGGTCGCCTACCCCGTGCTCGTAATCCTTCCTCTCCGTCCCGGAAAGGTGTTCCCGCAGGCGGAAGGCCTGCACATCTGTTCCGTTGTCAAGAAAGGGCGGTAGGCCCTCTTCGCCCTCGGGATGGAAATGGTACACCTTGAAGGCCGAATGGTCGTAGACCAGGCCGCTGTTGTAAAGTCCAAGCTCATATGCCGGGAACCCCTCGTCCCGGAGGTGCAGGTCCCTCTCCATGGAGTTCACGAAATGATACGAGAAGTAACCGACCAGCCCGCCCATGAACGGAAATGGTGACCCGTTCATCGGTCGGGAGCGCATGACCTCCCGTACCTCCTGCAGGTCCTGCCCGTCCTTGCCGCGCAGGACCGTGTCCGGGGATGTCCCCAAGAATGAATAGGCCACGGTCCGGGAGGACCCTTCGGCGCTCTCCAGCAGGAAGGAGGGCCGGCCTGGCGTCCGCATTCTGGCATATGCTTCCGCGGGACTGATGCTTACAGGCACCTCCTCGAACACGATCTTCGGCGACGTTCTCATGGTTAAACTTGCACATTAATGTGCATATATAAGCATTATTGAATTTTATAATACACTAATAAATTATAATTAGCTAGGAGCGCCGGAACCTGCGGACGGTCGTTCGGAGAACGGACGGGAAGAAACGGACGCTCAGATGGACCACATGATCTGAAGGCCGAGAAGAATGACTATGCCGTTCCCGGCGATGATGGTGGCGGTCATGAAGCGTGGCGTCAGGTGTTTCCTGGCCAGGGCTCCTAGCGCCGCCAGCACCGTCTCCCAGGTCAGCGAGGCCAGGGCCACCCCGGCGACGAACCACAGGCAGTCCCCGAGCGAGAAGGACCACGACCCCCCTTTACCGATGATGAGCGCCAGGAAATAGGCCACGGTGAAGGGGTTCAGCAGCGTGAGCGCCACGAACTTGGCGTAGACGGTGAACTCACTGTCCTTCTGCACCTGGTCCGGGGCGTTCGCCCTCGCTCTCCCTCGGCATCGGATCATCCCGTAAGCGCCCATGGCCACCAGGGCGATCGCGCTCGCCACCTGCAATGGCATGGAATAAGGGACGATGAACGCCACCGCCGCCGCTCCGGCGAAAACGGCCAGAGCGGCGCAGAGCAGGTCCACCGTCGCCGTTCCGGCCCCGGCCACGAAACCTTTTCGGAAACCATGGTCCAGGGCGGTGTTCACGATTAGAATGGAAACCGCTCCCAGTGGGATGGCGATGCCGTATCCTGCGATCAACCCCTCCAAGAATGCTCCCATGGTCGGCCTTTCCCCTTTAAGCGCGGACGCCTAAAAGAAAGCATTGGTGCAGTGGAAAAATGAAAAACGATAAGACCGAGGGCAGAGTTGGGTGGGCGGAGATATCATGAAGGTAGTGGCGTTCAACGGCAGCCCGAGGGTCAACGGCAACACCCATCAAGCGCTCGAAATCGTTCTCGAGGAACTGAGGAAGGAAGGCTTCCAGACCGAGCTGATAGACATATGCCGGGAGGACCTCAAACCCTGCCGGGCCTGCGGCTCCTGCGGCAAGAACAAGGACGAGAGGTGCGTGATGGCCGATGACAGGCTGAACGAGTACGTGCAGAAGATGAAGGCCGCCGACGGGATGATCATCGGCTCTCCGGTCTACTTCGGCAACATGACCGCCCAGACCAAGGCCTTCCTGGACCGGGCGTTCTACGTCGCCCGCGCCAACGGCGACATGTTCCGCCTGAAGGTCGGGGCGGCCGTGGCGGTGAACCGCCGGGCCGGAGCGCTCGACACCTTCGACGAGATCAACAAGCTGTACCTGATCAGCCAGATGATAGTTCCGGGCAGCAGCTACTGGAACACCATCACCGCCCTCAAGCCGGGCGACATCGCCAATGACGAGGAGGGCATCAGGACCATGAGGACACTGGGCAAGAACATGGCCTGGCTGCTCAAGAAGCTGGGATGAGATGGACGACATCGGACTGGTGCACGTCTACACCGGGGACGGAAAAGGCAAGACGACGGCAGCCCTCGGCATTTGCGCCCGGGCGGTCGGCCACGGCTACCGGGCGCTCATCGTCCAGTTCATGAAAACGGCCGGCACCTATGGGGAGAACTTTCTGACGCTTCCCGGTTTGGAGGTCGTGGCGTCCGGCCACGACTGCCTGGTGTTCTCGAACGAGATCACCCAGGCCGACCGGGACAAGGCGGCCGACGGCATGAGGCTGGCGGCCGAGGCCCTGCGTTCCGGTAATTATCGTATAGTGGTGCTGGACGAGGTCAGCGTGGCCATAAAGTTCGGGCTTATCGAAGTGCAGGACGTGGTCCAGGCGATCGCAGATCGTCATAAGGGCGTGGAGGCGGTGGCGACCGGACGCTACGCCCCCCCAGAACTGCTGGAGATGGCCGACTATGTCAGCGAGATCAAGGCGGTCAAGCACCCTTATCAGAAGGGGATAACCTCAAGGAAGGGCGTGGACCGCTGAGCTCCGCCGATACGCTTATCTAGCTTCAATTGAAAACAATATACGATGGTCGAGGCCAAGCCTGAGGAGAACAAGTCCAAGTGCACCATCTGCGAGTCCTTCAATCTCAAGGGCACCTGGACCTGTGAGTGCGACGCCGTCAACATCTCCCGCGACGCCAGGTGCTGGAGGTGCGGACGGCCGCGATTCGAGGTCGAGAAGGTTTAGAAGAGCTCATCCAGCTCTTTCATGGTCAAGCGCAGCTGTATGACGTCGCCAACCACCGCCACCAGGTCGGTGGAGACGTTGATGATGATCGGCTTGAACATCTTCTTCTTGATATGCAGCTCCTTGGCCGCGTCCTTGCTGACGTTGACCAGGATGTGCAGGACCGTCCACTTGGCGGTGTCGATGGTGCTGCCGTAGAGGACGCCGAGCTCGCGGCCGTCCTTGCTGATAACCCTCTTCTTGTCCACGCTGCTAAGTTCCATTGAGGAATTCCCCGTCCAACATGACCAAGGACGGAGATAAGGGTTTCCTCATTTTTTGGCCGCCATGATAATGGCCACGACCAGGAAGGCCAATCCGGCCAAAAGCCAGTTCCCGGTGAACATCAGGACGAATATCGCGCCGATGGTCGCCGGGAAGAACTTGATCAGGCTGCCTATGACCAAAAGGATGATCACGCCGACGATAACCAGGAAAATGAACGCCGCCATTATCCACAGCTCGATGATCATCGCCCGGCCATGATGCTTGCTGGTCAAGTAATTTGCGTCGTTCCTTGAAATCGACGCAGAAGCATTTAATGGCACGATTGCCGATAAGAGACCTCAATGGGCATGGATTGGGAGAAGGATTACCGGTCAAAGCACCTCACCGCCGAGGAGGCGGTGCTCAAGATAGGTCCGGGAAGGACGGTCTTCCTGGGCACCGCGTGCGGCGAGCCGCAGGCGCTAGTGAAAGCGCTGCTGGCCAAGTCCTACGCCATGATAGACAGCGAGGTAATCCAAACGCTTTCCCTAGGCTTGACGTTCTACGCCGAGGACCAGTTCCGGGACCAGTTCCGCCTGAACGCCTTCTTCATCGGCCCCAACGTGCGGGCGGCGGTGAACGAGGGGAGGGCGGACTACACGCCAGTGAACCTCTCCGATATCGAGCGCCTGTTCTCCAGCGGACTGAAGCCGGTGGACGTGGCGATGATACAAGTGACCCCGCCGGATGCCGACGGCTATTGCAATCTGGGCGTTTCGGTGGACATCACCATGTCCGCGGCCATGCATGCTGATATCGTTATCGCGGAGGTCAACCCCAACATGCCCCGCCTGGGAGGCAACAGCCGGCTGCACCTGAAGGAGATCGACCACTTCGTGTTGAACGACCAGCCTATCCTGGAGTTCACCGGGGACGGAGAGGTCTCCCGCACCGCTCCGCGCATCGGAAAGCACGTGGCGGACCTCATTCCGGACGGGGCGACGATACAGATCGGCTACGGGAACGTGCCGGACGCCATCCTGGCGTACCTGGAGGAGAAGAAGGACCTGGGCGTTCATACAGAGATGTTCTCCGACGGGATCATCGACCTGGTGGAGAAGGGCGTGATCACCGGTAAGAGGAAGGGATTCCACGAGGGGAAGATCGTCGCCTCCTTCTGCATGGGCTCCAAACGCCTTTACGATTTCATCGACGGGAACGAGATGTTCGAGATGTATCCGTCGTCGTACACCAACGACCCGTGCAACATCTCCCGGAACAACAACATGATCGCCATCAATTCCGCTCTGGAGGTGGACCTCACCGGTCAGGTCTGCACCGACCAGATCGGGCACCGGTTCTACTCCGGGATAGGGGGGCAGGCCGATTTCATGCGGGGCGCCGCGCGTTCTCCCGGCGGCAAGGCTATAATCGCCATGCCCTCCACCGCCCAGCATCACACCATATCGCGCATAGTTCCCACCCTTACGGCCGGAGGGGGCGTCACGACCACGCGGGGCGACGTGCAGTTCGTGGTAACGGAGTTCGGAGTGGCCGACCTGCGCGGGAAGAGCATAATGGAACGCGCTCTGTCGCTCATCGGCATATCGCACCCCCGCTTCCGGGCCGAGCTCCTGATGCACGCCAAATCCCTGCACTACGTCTACCAGGACCAGATGGAGGCCGGGTACGTCGGGATATACCCGGAGCAATACGAGTCCGTGCGCGTCGTGGCGGACCAGGAGATGTACTTCCGGCCAGCCAAGCCTACGGACGAGCCGATGCTCAAGGAGCTGTTCTATTCGTTGTCCCGAGACACCGTCTACAACCGGTTCATGGGCCTGAAGCGCAGCATGCCCCATAGGGAGCTGATGCGCATCGTGAACATCGATTACGATACAAGGATGACCGTCTGCGGTTTCGTGAACGAGGACGGGGTGTGGTCCATGACCTCCTTCGCCATGTACGATCTGGA
>JBFYNB010000081.1:0-7386 GCA_041304605.1 Methanomassiliicoccales archaeon | reverse complement strand
TACTACCCATGGGGGAAGATATGCATGAGATGCAATCATGTGATCTCTAGCTTTTTCTGCGAACTCCCTCGTTATACCAGCAATCTCCACGGTACATCTTGCCTCGCCAGCCCTGAACCATCCAATCTCCAGGTCCATGGATCTGAGAAGGTCATCGACGTTATCCTGTGTCTTATGTTTCACATTGACCAGATATACGCTAAGTTCGGCATAGGCAACCGCTGGTAAAACCTTCCTCCCGTGATATTCTCTGAGCCATTTCCAAAAACCCGCGTCTCTGAGCGAACTCGTATCGATGACCAATGGAGGCTTCATGACTATCCCTAGTTAGATCTATAGCTCGACCTTACCACACCTAGGAACTCATCCATACCTTCCAGATCCTCACCGAGGGATTCGAACAGAATATCCTCATATTCCATCTCCTCCTTACGGTATGCGGAGATTGATTTGAGGATGGGGCTCAACGTATACCCCTTTCTCTCCAACATCACAACATGGTCACCTAGTTGCCTCTTGTAACGCTTATCTTCGAAAGGCAACTTTTCATTCCAGTAACTTAATGTCTCACTCGGAACATTCTCATGGCAGGATTGGTGCAACCGAAGATAGTAACAGAACCAAGTCCAGAACTCCTCGGAAACCTCGTTTGCATATCTGTAATCCACGCCGTCCTCGCATAGGAGTATTCTCATGACCTCGCGGAATGGCTCGATCTTATCAGCGACGGATGGAAACTCGAGCGATGGAAAATTCTCCATGGCCTTTTCAAGCATGGGCCATAAGAAATCCCTACCGTACTTGGGAAGGTCGATCCCCGATTGTATCTTTGATCTGAACGTTTCACGACATAGGCGGAAAGATCGCTGGAACTCGAATGGAGCGTATTTGTAGACATCAGCGACATAACGCTCGACGCCGTCATCACTACCATACTTCTCGGTCAACATTTGTACGATAGAGAGAACCAATCGGGAGGATGGGTCATTGCTCATCCCAGAAGGCATTCGCCCATCCCAGGTAACCTTAGTGAACTGAGGCTCTTCGTGGTTCCATCTTATCGAATTGGGCATGAGATACCTGACCACCTCATCACCCCATCGGTACCAGCAATGTGGAAGACCCAAGTCCTTCCCCCTCGCCTTCATTTCATTGTGGAGAAGAGACATTATCTTGTTGAAATACAATCCAGTGGGCTGTAGGCCGGTTCTCTCCTCATACTTGGATATGACCGAGTATGAGGCGATTGAAATTAACGAGCCATCCCTATCCATTCTGGCCATAGGTAACACCACCCATTCCCACTGAAAATAGCACGTGATTCCGAGGATATAATGGATTTTATTACAATCAGGACCTTAACGTTCAATCCCCGCGCCCTATCTCCATCATCTTCTCCAACGGCTTCCTTGCCGCCTCGATGATCTCTGGAGAAAGGGTGATCTCCGGGGAGAGCGTCTCCAGCGCCTTGATCAGGGAGGAGATGGTGGTGCGCTTCATGTTCGGGCACACTGCCGTCGGAATGGGAATGAAGGTCTTGCCGGGGACCTCCTTTCCCAGACGGTAGGTCATGTCCACCTCCGTTCCCACGATGAACTCCTGAGCGTCGTTGCTCTTGGCGTACCTGATCATGCCTTCCGTGGAGGAGACGTGATCGGCGATGTCGATGACCTCCGGAGTGCACTCGGGATGCACCATCAGTTTCGCCTTGGGGTGCTTCCTCTTAAGCTCGTTCAGGTCCTGGACGTCGATGTCGTGATGGGTGGGACAAAAACCAGGCCAGAGGAGTATTTCCTTTTCAGGGTGGAACCTCTGCACGTACGCGCCCAAGTTCCGGTCCGGAACGAAGATGATGCGCTTCTGCGGCATCCTGCCGACGACCTTCACGGCGTTCGCAGAGGTGCAGCATACGTCCGCCAGAGCCTTCACGGCGGCGGACGTGTTAACGTAAGCTACGATGGCCGCCTCGGGATACTTTTCTTTAATCGGGGCAAGCTCCAGATCAGTGCACATGGCCGACATGGGGCACATGGCGTCCGATTCAGGGAGAACGACCTTCTTGTCCGGAGAAAGGATCTTGGCGCTCTCGGCCATGAAATCCACACCGCAGAAGATGATGACCTCGGCGTCGGTGCTGGCGGCCTTTTGCGAAAGTCCTAGGGAATCGCCAACGTAATCGGCGACGTCCTGCACCTCCGGCGACTGGTAGTTATGGGCCAGGATGACCGCATTGCGCTGCGCCTTGAGCTCCTGGATACGCTCCGCGGCGTTCATTTCGGCAACTCATGCCGAAATCCGTATAAATATTTACTTGACCAGCTGGGAATCTCTGAACTGCTGGAAAAGATTATTCGCCCCCCAGCCCTTATCGTAAGAGCGTGAAGGGACTGGACATCGAATGGCTGCTATCCGGAGACAAGGTGCTATCTGCACTTGTTAGAAGGGACCTATTGGACGATCCATCACTGATGCCTGATATCCTTGAGGACATTCGAATAAGTACCTTGGTCAAAGAAATATCCGATTGGCCCTGGCCGCCCTGCGTCAGCCATAAGAGCGCTGGACATCCAATACATAAGTTCTCTTTCCTGGCCGACCTTGGCCTGGACCTCACCTCGATGGACATGGCATCTCTAGTCGACAACATCGTGGGTGGAATGGACAATGGGTTGCCTAGAATATCGGTGAACATCCCGGAACATTACGGCGGTACGGGAAGGCCTTCCTCGGGCTGGGCACTGTGCGACGCCCCCTTGATGCTATATTCGATGTCCAAATGCTTTCCGAGCTTGGACCTGGCCCTAGGTACGTCCCGCCTCAACGAACTGTCGAAAGAGAACGGAATGCCATGTGTGGTGTCGAAGGAGCTGGGTAATTTCAGAGGACCGGGGCGCAAGGACGACCCCTGCCCCATGGCTAGCCTGTACACGTTGAAGGCCGCGAGGTCGATAGAGCCGGATGAGAACGAACGGCTCGCGAGGACCATCTCGGCTACGCTTCTCGACCTCTGGAACAGCAGTCGGGAACGTCACCCGTACATGTTCTTCATGGGCACGGACTTCCGCAAGCTCAAGCTTCCCTTCGTGTGGTACGACATACTGAGCGTGGCTGATACGCTAAGCGAGTGCCCGTGGGTTCACGGCGATCACCGTTTCCGAGATATGCTATCCGTCATTGAGTCGAAGCGCGACGAAAGGGGGAGGTTCACCCCTGAATCAGTGTGGACCAGCTGGAAGGGCTGGGATTTCGATCAAAAGAAGGAACCCTCGCGGTGGGTTACGTTCGTGGTCGAGCGCATCCACCGCAGGTTGGAAAGGTTTTGATCACTTTAGGATGGCGTCCAATCTTTTCTCCACCGTGCCCCAGTTGACGTGGTTCCAGAAAGCCTCGATGTACTTCGGCCGCAGGTTCTTGTAGTCGATGTAGTAGGCGTGCTCCCAGACGTCCAGGACCATCAGCATGCGGAAACCGGGGAAGACGTTGACGTTGTGCTTCTCCAGCTGCATAATGAACGGTCTTTCCGTGCCGGCGCACCAGACCAGGACCGCCCATCCAGAACCCTCGGCGCTGGCGGCCATGGCGCTGAACTCCTTCTTGAAGCGCTCGATGGAGCCGAACTCCTTGACCAATACCTCGAGCAGCTTCCCCTTGGGCTCTCCGCCCTTGCCGGCCGGTGCCAGGTTCTCCCACATGAACTTGTGGAGTATGTGACCCCCTACCTGGAACGACATGTCCTTCGCTAGGGCCTTCCAGTCCAGGTCGGTCCCCTCCGCCCTGGCCTTCTCAATCTTATCGATGAGGGCGTTGGCGGCGTTCACATAGGCGGCGTGATGCTTGGTGTGGTGAACGGTCAGTTGCTCCTCGCTCAAGAAGGGTGCGAGCTCATTATATCCATAGGCGAGCTTTGGCAGCTCGTATCTTTTAGCTTGCTCCATGATGATACCTGACCTAACTATCGTAGCTTGAAGTGGATAATGATTTTGGTCGGCTTTCTTAAAACGATGGACCTTTCCGAGACGATCAGTTCCGGGAGTACCAGTCACGTACGGTCTTGGCGTCCGCCGCGTCCAGGTCCTTGATGGAATAGCTCTTTCCCGCCGGGGAGGAGAGGAAGGACGACTTCACGGTGCGCAGCTGTCCGATGCGCTGGAACGGATTCGCCATTAGCGACAGCGATTGGATGTGCGAGCGCTTGATAAGGACCTGCACCAGACTGACGTAACGGAAGCGGAGGGAGAGCTGGTCCCCCTCCACGGATACGGAGCCGTTCCGGTACCTGGAAACGCCTAGCAATAATGCCGGGACGAGCAGCAGCAGCGAGACCCAGGAATAGGGTAGGTCCCAGTAGTGGAAGGCGGTGATGATTACCCCAATGAACACCGCCACTGGCACGGTCGAGCGGAACAGGTAGCGGCGCAAAGCCCGCTTCGGAAGAACGACCGTCGCGAGGGGCAGATGGTACTCGGGAAGGATGTCCCTGAGGAACCCATCCACCTCCTTCCTGCGGATGAGCGGGTGCAGCAAGGATATCTTCTCCTTCTCCTTGGCCCCGCCCCCGGCCACTTCCACCAGCATCGTGCACAGTCCGAACGGCTGCCGGAACGGGCCTTGCTGAACGACCACGGCCTGAACGCGGTGCAGCTTGACGATCACGTGGTTCTTCTTCAGCACGCCCCAGCTGATCTCCAGGCGGTCCTCGAACCGGCGTACGGAGAAGTTGGCGAACTGGATGACGAAGACGATCGCGGACAGAGCCCAGGTGAGAAGGAACAGCCCTATGGCGATACCGATGATGACCATCAGCGGAATCGTCGAAAGGCTCTCCACCGCCCGGTCCAGGTAGCTCTGCGGAATGTACTCGAACACCTGGAAGTAAACTAGGGCCACTACCGAGAAGAGCACCATGAACCTTCCCGAGGTAAGTGCGGCAAGCCAGATGTCCCGTCCCTGCAGGAAGCGGGATGCCTTGGGAATCTCCACCGGTTCCGATTCGGATCGGACGCCGTTGGAGTAAAGATGCGACTTGATGTTCTCCGCCTCGTTCTTCGATACTGCTCGCAGATTGACCTCGGCATCCACGCTGACGCCGGCGGTCTTGATCTGCAGGGTGACCAGACCGAAGGCCTGCTGCAGCACGTTGGCGTTGGTGTTCATCGATTGGACGCGGTCCCTCTTTATGGTCCGCTCACGTTTGAAAAGCACTCCCTGGCGGATGTGCACCAACCCCTCCTCGTAACGATAGAGGAAAAAATACCAGCGAAGAACGTTGAACAGCGCGGACAGGCCGAACATGGCCAGCAAGGCCACGATGGCGTTTCCTACGAAACCACCGAATATGTCGTCCGGCAGCGATATAGCGATGATGAGCGCGAAGCTGAGGTTCGATATCAGTCCCCGCCCGGTGTCCAGAAGTATGAGCAGGGGATGCTGGTGTCGTAGATCAGACATCTTCCTCACTGACCCGGGCCAGGGTGGCGATCTCGCCGCGGAGCTCCTCGGCCCTCTGCTTCGGCAGGGCGGGAATGGCGAACTTGGTGGCCGCCGTGGATATTGATAAGGTCGTAAGACCGAAGTAGCGCATCAGTGGACCATGTTCCGTATCCACGTACTGAACGCGTACCATGGGGATGAGGTGCCTCCTGATCACGATGATCCCGTGCTGTATCTCCAACTCGTTCTCCCTGAGCTCGTATCTCCAGAATCGCATCCTGAGCCAGGGGGAAAGGTAAACCCCCCACGGTACGTAAATAAGCGCCAGGGCGATGGCGATCCACCCCACCCAGTCCGGGGCGCCGTAGATCATGGTGACGAAGGCGTAGAAACCTATGGCGACCAGCAGGACTATGATGGAACCAAGAGCTCCACCGATCATCCACACCTTGCGAGCCCGGGGATCGATGCTCTCCTTCGGCTCGTTGTCCATCCTGAGCTTTTGCCTGAGGTCCTCCAACATTCCCTTCGCCCCGGTGGTCGAAATGCCGTCGACCGTATATCCTTTTCGCAGGTTATAGAAAAAGCGAGGGCCAGGATAGGGATTATTAATCATGGGTCCCTTATCACCACCGAACGAAATGACGAGCAAGCGCGAGGAGCTCGCTGCCAACTACTTCAACTGCAGCGAACGGGAAAGGGCGGTCTTCGAGGCGGGGATCAAGTTAGGAACGATATACCACCAGTTCGTGGGAACGCCGGTAGCGGCGGCCAACGTGGACATCCTCGAGAAAGCGATCGAGGACGGCGTCCGCGTGCAGCCGTTCGTCAAGGACGTCAAGGTCAAGATATCCCGTGAGGCGCTTCGCCGTAAGAAGGACGAGTTCGATTATCAGACGCTCACCGGCAACATGCTTAACGTGGAATTGACCATCGCCGTCGGTAACACCGTCGTGGTAGCGGCCATGGACTTCAAGGACGACCTGCGCTACCCGCTCATGTACGTGAGGTCGGTAGAGAGCCGATAAATACGCCCATTATTATTTTTATAAAAGGTTACCAAGGGGAACCCAGCATTCCGTCCCTCGGGAAAGGATATTAAGCTAGGATTACCATATAGGTCCTTCAAAGCATCGAGCCCATTCGATGCGCTGACACCGGGGAATCGGATGAACAACATCAAGATCGGCATTACGGGGCTTCCTAGCGCGGGCAAGACCAACACCCTCATCCAGGTCATAAAGATGCTCGAGGACGAGGGGCTCATCGTCGGAGGCATGATCACCGAGCCGATCCTGGACGACAAGAAGCGCAACGGTCTCTACGTAATGGACTGGATGACCAAGGAACGTGGCGTTCTTGCCGCCACCGACATTCACAGCAAGTTCATGGTGGGCAAGATGGGCGTCGACCTGGACGTTCTTCAGTCGATCGGCGTTCAGGCCTTGACCAACGCCTGTGAGAAGGCCGACATAATTGTCATTGACGAGGTTGGAAAGATCGAGGTGGAGAGCGATCAGTTCCGGGACGCGGTCAAGGAAGCGCTGAAGACCGAGAAGCCGATGCTGCTGACCTTGCACAAGAAATCCCGCAATCCTTTGTTGCAGGACATCCGAAGGCGCGACGACGTACGCATTTTAGAAGTTACGCCGATCAACAGAAACCTTTTGCCCTACAAGATAATGAAGCTGATGAAGGGCGAGCTTTTGTGAATCTGGAAGGAAATATCATCAAGGAGGGGAGCACGCAGCTCTTCGTTCCCGAGGCCATATCCGAAAAGGGGCCTGGCAAGATCGAGGGCAGGGTGTTCTTCAACCGGCAGATGGCCTTCAACCGGGACGTTTCCGTGGCACTTTTCCATTCGTTCATTAAACCAAGGAAGTGCCTGGACGCCATGGCCGCCACCGGCGCCCGAGGCATTCGCATCTGTAACGAGGCCCCGGGCAACTACCGTTT
>JBFYNB010000080.1:0-7500 GCA_041304605.1 Methanomassiliicoccales archaeon | reverse complement strand
ATGCAGGACCCCAAGACCGCCCTTGCGGACGTCGGCGCGGTGGTGGAGACGCCCGAGTTCTATCCTTATCTGACGCCGATGGAGACCCTGCATTACCTGGGCGCCCTGCGCGGCATGTCCGTATGCGAGTGCACCAACCGGGGAAGGGACCTTCTGGACATGGTCAAGCTGACCGAGTGGAAGGACCAGCGGGTGGGCAAGTTCTCCAAGGGCATGAAGCAGCGCCTGGCCATCGCCCAAGCGCTCCTTCCTCAGCCGTCCGTGATAATCCTGGACGAGCCGACCTCCGGACTTGACCCCAGGGGAATGGTCGAGGTCCGCGACATTCTCAAACAATTAAGGAAGATGGACGTGACCGTGCTCATGTCCTCCCACCTTCTGAACGAGGTGCAGGAGGTCTGCACGGACGTCTCGCTCATCAACCGCGGCAAGCTTCTCCGGTCGGGAAGCGTGGCCAGCTTGCTTGACGAGGTCAAGACGAAAAAGATCGAGGTGCGCACGATGAGGCCGCTCACGCCGGACATGTTCGACCGGCTGCGCTCAGTGCCAGGCGTCAAGGGATTCGGCGTCACCGGAGAGCTGTCCTTCGCCATCGACTTCGAGGGGGAGGAGGACGCCCAGGCACGATTGCTGATAGACCTGCAGAACCTGGGCCTGATGGTCGTTTCGTTCAAAGAATCCGGCCTGGCCCTGGAATCGCTGTACATGTCGCTGATCATGGAGTCGAGGTGATAAGATGGAGAACGCCAATGTGGTCAACAACCGGGAACGGTTACCGTCCGACCTGCAGCAGATAGTCACCGTCGCCAAGTACGACGTTCTGAAGCACCTCCGCTCCAAGAGGCTGCTCGGCCTGATCATCCTGGAGGCTTTGCTGCTGGGGCTGACCTTCGGACTGCCGATCGCCCTCGGCGCGGACGCCGCGGAGGACCCGGCCGACTACATGTCGGCCTTCATAGGCTGGGCGGACATCCTCATCGTCATCGGCGCGACCATGTTCGCCGGTGACGCTATCGTCTCCGAGTTCCAGTCCCGCACCGGATACCTGCTCTTCCCGAACCCGGTGAAGCGCTCCTCGATATTCATCGGGAAGTACCTATCCACCTTGGGCATCATCGTCCTGATGCTGGTCATATACTACGGTATCGCAGCTTTGCTCACCTTCGTCATGACCGGCGGCGGTACGATACTTGCGCTTTACTCCATGCTCTTCGCCTGCGTCTACGGCGCGGCCGCTGCGGCGCTCGGTTTCCTGATATCGTCGATCTTCAAGGGCTCCACCGGTTCCCTGGTGCTGACCTTCTTCGCCCTGCTGATGATACTGCCGCTGATCGCGCAGCTGCTGCCGATAGGCGAGATAAAGCCCTGGTTCATGCTGACCTTCTGCGGTTCCGTCATCAGCTACATCATGATAGAGCCGTACCCCGTGGACACCATGGACTCGATACCGATCGGCAACGGGGAGTTCATGGACTATTGGAACTACTATCCGGAAGTGGGGGTGTCCCTGGCGGTCCTGGCCGTTTACGTCTTGGTGTGCCTGGGGCTGGGGATGTACCTGTTCAGGAGAAGGGAGATGGTGTCGTAGGGTCAGAAAAGAACTAACCCTGCAGCGGGAGCAGATAGTACTCCTCTTCCAGCTGGAACACCTTCACCGTGTCGCCCTTGCGCTCGAACTTGGGCGGCTTCTTCAGGTCGAAGACCTTGAAGCTGGTGGGGTGCATGACCTGCACCTCGCGGTCCGTTTCGGTGACTATTACTGCCTCGATGATGTCCTCCTTGCGGCCGACCACCTTGGCGGAGATCATGTCGCTGTTGCTGACCATGAGCCCCTGCGACGTCTTCAGGTTCGTAAGCTTGGTGGAGTTGGCGCGTAACGCGCCGACAAGATGCAGTTTGTCCTCGTAGCGGACGATATCGCCGAAACGGTACGCCGGGAGACGGACCAGGAACGTCACGCGGTAGAGGTCCTTGCCCTGCTTCTGGGTGACCAACTTCGCCGTCTCCTTCACCTCGGCGGCGTACTGGTCGGCCAGCTGGTGGGCGATGTGCTTGCCGACGGTCGACGATGACAGAATGACGTCAAGGCCGCCCTCCTTGGTGTTGAGCCGGTTGACCTTGGATATGAACAGCTCGCGGTTGTCCTTGGTGTGCTCGGCTATCATCTTGAGGATGCGGTCCAGGATCTCCTCGCGCTGGTCCTCGGGCATCTTGCGGTCCCTGGTGCGCACCTGCAGCGTCCCCTCGTAATAATTGCCCATCAGCTTGTTGCATCTCGGGCAGGAAGTGTTCTTGAAGCGGGCAATGGTCGTTCGCGCCTCGTTGACCTCCAGACCTTCCACGGTCATGGCGATGGTCATTCCGACGTGATAGTTGGCCTCGTCGATCTTCTCCCCGTGCAAGCTAACGTTAACGGGAGTGGCGTCCTTGCTGATCTGCAGGGCCAGTTCTGTCGCTTTTTCGGACACTTCCTCACGCGCTTCAATGTCCAGCCACTTGCCATCTAGTAAATAATCGCCGCAGTGGCCGCACTGGAACACGTCCACGTGGTCGGGAAGGGAGGTGAAGACCTTCCCCTCCAGGAAACAGGATTCGCACAGCGAACGGTACGTCGGACCGTCCGCACCACACTTTACGCAGAAGGACATTTTCAATACCTTACCATCTGAGCGTGCGGAACGCCCTCGATGGTCATCACGCACTCTCGATCAATGAAATCATGCTCGGCGGCGATGCGGCAGACCTTCTCGCCGACCAGGTTGGCCATGGTGGCCATCGCCAGCCGGTTCAGGAGCATCTCCTCGTCCCCGCGGTCACCGCCATAGAACTCGTCGCTGACCTCCAGGCGAAGCTCCCCTTCCTTGAGCTTGCGCCCAATAAGGTCGTTATCGCAGGCTGCTATGAGCACGTCGCCTCCACGCCTGTGAACCTTCACCCGGATGTCGCTCATCGGACCTGAGTCTAGGGGCATGATGATAAACCTTTCCTCAGTTGAGGGACGTCAGTTTGTAGTGGCCGGGCTTCGGCTCGTAGATGTCCCCGCTCTGCTTCAGCTTGCTTATCGCCGTTTTAAGCTCGGCCTCGGTGAGATTGCGGTCCGCCGCCCTCTGGATCAGGGTTATCTCGGACGCTCCCGTGCTGGGGTCGGAGTGCTCGTGGATCAGCTGCCTCACCAAGGAGATGCGGTTCCTCTCGTTGCGGGTGGTCCCGGTCATTAACTTATCGACATCGATCGTCCCTTCGTCGGAGGCCATCTTCTTCAGGTAGTGCTCGACTATCTTTATCGCGCGGTCGGCGTCCTCCGTTTCCACGATGGGCGATAGGCGTATGCGGGCGGACGCCTCCGAAAGACGTATGAACGCTTCCAGCTGCCTTGCCGTGATGGGCACGGAGGAGCCGGCCTTCTCGCCGAGCTTCCTGATGGAGAGGTACTTGTCGATGATCATCTGCCTGGCGTCGTCCGTGAGAACGGGCGTGTAACGTTTCGCGTAAGCCACGAACTTGCGCATGAACTCCCGGTCGTATATCGGGCGGAGGACCCCGGTCTCCTCCATGATGCGCTTATAGTCGATCCCTTTGATGCTTTCCGGGTTCGGTACGTTGCGCAATTCCCCGCGGACGTGACCTTTCAGGATGTGCTCGGCGATCTTCTGGTCCTTGGCCGCGTTGGGCTTGTCCGTTAAAGCGAAGATCAGATCGAAACGCGAGAGGAGCGCCGGGGGCATGTTGATCTGCGATGCCAACGGCTCAGCGTCATCGAAACGGCCTAATTTGGGGTTGGCCGCGCCGAGCATGGAGCAGCGGCATTGCAGCGAGGCGGTGATGCCGGCCTTGGCCACGCTCACCCGCTGCGACTCCATGGCCTCGTGCATTGACGAACGGTCCTGATCGGACATCTTGTCCAGTTCGTCGATGGCCGCCAGGCCCTTGTCCGCCAGTACCAGCGCCCCGGCCTCCAGCGTCCAACGCCCGTCGCCGAACTCGTCCTTTACAGCGGCCGCGGTGTTGTGCACAAGAAATCCGTTGGCGACGAAGCTGTGCGCCCCCTCGACCGTCAGATCGTAGACGTGCGGAGGAAGGTCGTCATGGACCTCCTTGACGCTCACGATCTTGCTCAGAGCGACCTCTTTTTTCGATGGGCCAGATGGTGCCGTAAGCACCGTATCCCCGACGGCCGTGTCTGACGCTTTGACCCACCGGTCATGAGGACCGTTTCGAACCCGGACCATGGTCTCGGGGGTGATTCTAACGCTATTACCAGCGTCAGTTGAAAGTTCCACAAGAAATGAAGGGGTTCGCAGACGGAAGAGGGAAACCACCGGTCGGACATCCATATGACGATCGGCCGACACTGTCGTGACGCCGTTCACCCTCGTCTCCTGCCTCCACACCCCCGGTTCGATCTCCATCGGGGCGCGCATGCGCGACTCGACGAAATCGCCTATCGGCAGCTGCTTTCCGTCCACCTCGATGAGGGATTCCGGCGAAACGCAAAGACCGGCCGCCGACGAGCTCTTACCGGAGGCGTATATCCCGCGGGGGGCCATCTCCGACATGTAGCGCAGGATCTGGCTGTTATGAGAAACTATTCCGTTGGCCACGAAGATGTGCGTTTCCTCCACCTCGATATCGTAAACGAACTCCTCCTCGCGCTTGACCTCCTCGCGTTTCACGATCTGGTCCCAGCCGAACCCGCGGTCGTAACCGCAGAAGTTGCCGTCCGGGCTCTTGTCGGATGTGACCGCCAGATAGTTACCCACGACGATCAGGTCCGCCTGGCGCTGAGCCATATAGTAAGCGTTCTGCACGAACAGCGGATGTGTCGACGTGACGGTCAGCGTTCTTCCGCTTTCGGTCGTGAATTTGATCAAGCGACGGGGCGAGTCCCTCTTCCACACCCGTACCGCTTTTCCCCTACCAATACGCCCTTGGGGGGTGAAGGTCATGACCTCGAAGTCAGCGTCGGCATATTCGCCGTCATCCACCTCCTTGACCTCGTTCACCGATAGCCAGTGGTCAACGAGCTCCCGGATGTTCTTCTCCGTGCAGTCGCCCATGAGCACCTTCGCGTCGCCAGTGACGCACTTGGCGACACCGGGGTCCCCTACTAAAAGGATGTGAATGTCGCCCCTGATCTTCGTGCCGTCCTCCAGAAGCTTGGCCGTTCCGCCGAATAGCTGCAATGCTATGCTCTCCTTCACCTCATCGTAACCATGGATGGCCGGGGCGATGGAGCCGACGATCTTGCGGAAGACCTCGGGGTCCTTGGCCTCGTTCCGTATGAGCGCTTCGTCCTCTTCCGAGATCAGGACCTCCTCGTACTCGTGCTGCTCGAACTCCATGGAGACGACCGCCAGGTCGATGTCGAACAATGTCGATTTGATGCGGTCGCCCTTCTGCTGGCTGCGCAGAATGCCGTTCAGAACGACCCGGTCGCCGGGGGAGATGATACCGGCCAGGTCGTCCTCCAGGAAAGCCGCGAGGCGCTCCGGTTGCGCTCCGCCGCGCAATCCTTCCGGAGATTCCTGCATCTCCACCTTCTGCGTGTCGACGTAAGCGGATTCCTCGGTGAGCAGCTGGAACTTGGTGCTGCCGGCGGTGCGCCCGCAGCCCTCCTGCTCCTTGTAGCATTCCATGGGCTCCCGGAAGTACAGCCCTTCCTGCGGTTCCAGGATCCTCGCCGGGCAGCGCATGCATTTGAACACGCCCAGTATAAGCCGGGGGCGTACCTCTGTCGCTTTTCGAACCAGCCCTTCCACGGAGATCAGCTTTCCCAGGTCCTCGCTCCTTAAATTACGGATCTCTATGCGGCTGTCCCTCGGCAGCTCCTTGATGCGCAGGTGCACGTCCGCGGTCGAACGGGCGGAATTGGTGAGGCGTTTGATGATGTCCTCCCCTTTCCGCAAGGCCCGGTCCGGGTGGTTGAGGATGAAGCTGGCGAAATCTGGATCGAAACGGTCGATGTCCGAATAGGTGACGGTCAGGCTCCTCAGGTCAGGAATCCTGTCGGTGAGCTCCAGCAGCTTGAGGCGGTTATCCTCCGCCTCCAGGAACTCCTCCCATCGCGCGACTATGTCCTCGTCAGTGTAATCGATAGGCAAAACCATCACTCCGAAATTGAAGGGTATTGACCTAGGGTCTCCCCACAGGGGCTAAGGGTATTCCCTACATTGACATTTAGCTTTCCCTCGGCCCTTCTTCCGCATCCTCAGGGCGTTCGCAGTAGTCCCATTGGATCTCCACGACCTCCTGGCTGGTCTCCACGGAGGAGTAGCGTTCCAGGAGCTCCTGGTTCAGGACGAAGAACTGCTCCCCCCAGGTGAATTTGGACAGGACCTGACGCGCCTGTTCCTTCTCCCCAACGATGTACAGCGTGGCGGCCACCGCTTCCGCGCTCGTCAGACGCATGGGCTTGCCCCAGTTGACCGGGTTGGCCGCGAGCATGTACGGTAAAGCGCGGTGGGCGGCGTCCTTGCGGACCTTCGGGAAGTGATCTATGTTCTCCCAGGAGAGGTCCATTACGAGAACGCCGTGCGCCTTCACCCTTTCCGTATCCTCGCGGGAGACGGCCTTCGGGGCGAAGGGGTCCAGGACGAGAACGCCGTACGGAACGGCCTTGAGGTTCGGAAGCTCTGTCGCTAATTGGAACTTCACCATCTTGCGCGAGGTGCATTTCTTGGGATCGCAATCCCTCTCGTCGTAAACGTAGACCTTGCTCATGCTTCCGCGCCAAAGATGTTGTCGATCCACTTGATTATGTCGTCCCGGGTCTTGCGGTAAACGATCAGCAATTCCTCTTCCGTGCCGCGGACGGTGCAGGGGTCCTTGAAGCCCTTGTGGATGTAGTCCTTGCCATTGAGGAAATGGGGGCACTCGTCCTCCGCCTCGTCGCAAAGCGTTACGACATAATCGAACTCTTTGCCGTAGAACTCCTCCACGCTCTTGGAGCGGTGCTCGGAGATGTCGATGCCGATCTCCTTCATGACCGCTATGGCTTTGCGACTGACCCTTTCCGGGTTGAGACCGGCGCTGCTCGCGTGATATCTATCGTTCAACTTGGCGTTGACGTAGCCTTCCGCCATCTGCGAACGGGATGCGTTCCCGATGCAGATGAAGAGGATGGTCCTCTTTGATGCGGATTCTCTATACCTTCTCCTTGCCATGTGATCGTGACTCCCTGGCCTTGGTGACCGCCCTGCAATGCGGGCAGCGGGAGATGGCCCAGCTCCCGTTGGCGTCCCGTCCGTGCTTGGAGGCGATTATGCCCTTGATCCCCAATTTGTACTTGCGGTGGCATTTCTGGCATTCATAATCGCAACGGTCGGTGATGGTTACGGAGATAAGAACGACGCCGATGGCCAGCAACAGCAGCCAGACGTACCATAGGTCGTTCAGAACAAGCCCTACTAACGCTACCGCTGCCAGCAGCCCTCCGGCAATCGCTCGGGGATCGACCTTCGATTTCAGCATTACATGACACCTTGGGGGTGTCGGTGACGG
>JBFYNB010000079.1:0-7531 GCA_041304605.1 Methanomassiliicoccales archaeon | reverse complement strand
TACTACGTTGAACCGTGCATGTTGAACCAGCTCAAGGTGGCGGTGAGCATGGCCGCCAAGATGAAGTGACATCAATCATCCGATCCGATGTCGACATCCCTATCATTTGAGGACTCCCAGTCCTCCGACCTTGCAGCGTCCTTCTGCCTGGGCCGCCGTAACGATCTTACCGTTAAGGCGATGGCCACCGAGGCCACGGTGATGATGATGGTAACGATGAGATAGATGATATATTGGACATTTTCAATCCTCTCCAGAGTTATCGAATCAGCCGGTTCTGAATCACCTCCGAGCTCCCCGATGCTCGGTACCCCCGAGTTCGCCAGGCTCAGGAGCGCGACGCAAACCACCAGCAGCACAACGGACAAAGAGAGTAGGACGATTATCTTGGCGTTCTCCTCTGGAGAGATCAGGCCTCGGGACCTCCAGCTCAGCGAATAATAGAGAAAACCGTGCTCCTCGGACCTCTTAACCAGCCCACCATCCTCCAGTTTCTTGAGATGGCGATGCACCGCCGACTTGTCCAGGCCTAGAAGCTCAGCGAGCTGTGAGAGGGTCCGGCGCTCCTCCTTCAAAGCTTTCAGTATCTCCAGCCGACTATCAGATGCTAAGGCGAAGAGCGCCGCTCGGTCCAGTTCCACCTTCAACGCTTCACCTCTCTACCACCTGTCCGATGATAGCTCCCTCGTCTCTGATAATCCCATCCCCTCCATACGCGACGTTCCCGACCTCAAGGAATCCGTCCAAGAGGTAGGAAGTGGCATGGGAATCGGTCACCACGAAAATCGCGTCCCCGATCAGGGCGCAGCGGACAAACATGGACCACGAGCACGCCTCCAGTTCGGCCATGGTGGTTAACCCGTCTTCTCCTATGGCGATGGCCCATACTACCTGATGGCATTCGAATGAGTTTTGATCGTAAGCGGTATAGGGAACAAGCATCCATGAACGCCCGGCATCGAAAAGCACCGCCTTATGGTCCCAGTTCGCCTCCGACCATGAATAGGAGGGGGCCATGAGGGTTTCCAGTTCCCGGGGAGCAGAGGGCGATGAAACGTCATAGAGGGAGACCTTGAAGGTCCAGTTGTCCGATCCGACCCCGGCCAGCATCCCGTCGTTCAAAGGGTGGAGGTAGGATGAGAAACCGGGAACTATCAGCTCGCCTAGAAGGCGGGGGGAGTAGGGATCGGACAGATCGACGACGAACAGTGGATCGGTGTTCAGGAAGGTGACCAGATATAGGGTGTCCTCCAGGAATCTGGCTGACTGTATGGTCTCCCCGGGAGCGATGCCTTCCAAGGAACCGAGGGTGCGGAGCCCGTGATCCAGCACGTACACCCGGTTCTCACCATCCACCCAGCCCGTGCATGTGGCCACCCGCAGCAGACCCTCGTGCTCGTCCATGGAGAACTGGTTGTGCAGATAACCGGAAACCTTTCCCTTGGCCTCCGGGATAACGCTCATTCCATCCAGTCGGAGGCGGACTATGTTGGTGGCTGGTATGGTCCGATGGGATCCTTCCGCTGCGCCCTCGGTATAGACCACGTTCGTGAGGTACATGTTTTGCTTGGAGACATAAATAACGCTGCTGTAACCCATGACCATGGTAGTGAAGTTCGAGATGCGGCCATCCATGTCCAGCACCATGATGTTCAGGAACACGCTCTGTTCGGTGGCCTGGGGATCGAACCGGATGTCGGTGGCCTTCACCTTTTCCGTTATCCCCTGCGTCTCGACCACAGGGAGGGATAGCTCATCCACCTCCCAGATGCTCTCCTGGCCTAGAAGGTAGATACGGTCATCGATGGACCGTCCCGCCGTGTACCAACCGCTCATCGAAGACCTGTGTACGACCTGGGGTTCGCTGACATCGGACACGTCCAGCAGAACACAGGCCGTGACAGCGTGATCCGAGGGATAGACCGCGTCCAACAGGATGCCCATCGCGGGCAGCGCATTCCATTGATATTCGCAGATGACGACCGCCAGAATGTCCTCCCAAAGAAACAGTCCGATCACCGAGGCGAAGCTGTCCTCTCCACTTACCAGTTCGGAAGCGTTGATGGTCGATATGACCTGCATGTTACCACGGGGGGAGACCTCGATGATCGTGACCTTGTCAACGCTTCCCACGAATAGGTGGTTCCCATCGTTCTTCACCATGTCGAGCTCGTCCACCCCCGCTACCTGCACGTTCGTGCTGGAATGTTGGACCGCATCCCCTCCGGCCTCGTCGGCCAGCCCGATGGAGTTCCATCCCCAGGCCCTATGACCGGCAAGGAATTTACGCAGCTGAGCCTCGCTCTCGAAGGAGGGAAGGTCACCCTCCGGCAGATCCTCCACCCTGGGCGAGAACATCATGTAGAAGCTGATCGCAACGAGCATGCCCACCAGAGCAAAGGCGGCAAGGCGTCGATGGAATGGGTTTTCGGACATGCCCTATCCATTCAAATGGTGGGTATTTGAAATACACTTTCCCGTTGATTGCAAGGTCAACGCCAATCGGAGAGCGGTCCCAAATTATAAGCCGAACCAGGCAATCATCCTCATCGATGCAGAGGCACTATTTCGTGGCCAAGATGCCCGACGAGCCTGGGGCGCTGCACCGGGCGGCGGAGATAGTCAAGAGGCACGGAGGCAACATCGATCGCATCCAGTACGACAAACGCATAGACCCATACACGGTGTTCTTCGAGGCGCGGTGCACCGAGGACGAATACCAGGCCATGCGTTCCGAGCTGGAGGCCATCGGCTATCTGCAGGGGAAGATGAGCCTGCCCAGCTTCCTAAAGTTCCACGTCGTCCTTCCGAACCGCAGCGGCGCGCTGTTCGACTTTCTCAACCACACCACCGCGGCCAAGTGCAACATCGATTTCCTGGATTTTGATGACCGGGGAAAACATCCGGAACGTTTGACCGTCTCGCTCACGGTGGAGGAGGCGGGGGCGGTGGACCGGCTGCTGGAGGAGCTGAAGTCCGTCTATCCGCTGGAGATCCTGGAGTACGATACGACCGGTCAGCACCTGGATGAAACGGTCTTCTACATCCGCTTCGCCCAGGAGCTGCGCGCCCTGGTCGGCAAGGCCGAGGATGCCTTCCTTTTAAGATTGCTTTCGGACATTAACCATGTGGCCCAGGAGCTCATGAACCTGGGCAGCGATCCCAAGCAGGCCTTCTCGGACGTGCTGCGCAGCGGCCGGGGACTGAGGGAGACCTCCGGAAAGGGGTTCTACGCCGACCTGCAGGAGGTGCGCCTGGGAGAAGCGGACGTCCTGTGCGTCCAGCTGCCCTGCGGCGGAAATTGTTACCTTCTGCGGAACGGTTCAGAGGTGAGCATGGTCGACACCGGCTTCGGCATCTACTTCCGCGACCTGGACCGGCTTATGGAAAGGGAGGGCTGGGGCGGGGTGGGCATGGTTCGCAACCTTCTGGTCACTCACGGCGACGCCGACCACTCCGGCTCTGCCGGACTAATTGCCGCCCCCGTTAGAATGCACCCGGACACCCTGGAGATGATACGGCGCTCGAACCGGGCGTACGGGTCCGATAGCGAGGGTTCAGTGCTTTCAGAGGTCTACACCAAACTGATCAACCTCTTCTCCGGGTTCTCGGTGGCCGAGCATCCGGTTACGTTTCCATTGGATCGCCGACACAGCAGAGGGGACTTCCCGGTATTGACCACCCTGGACCTGGCCGGGATGAGATGCGAGGTGCTGGAAGGTTTCGGCGGCCACACCACCGGACAGGTCTTCTACTTCCTGCCAGAAGAACTTGTGCTGTTCACCGGGGACAGCCTGATCAACTTTGACAGTTTGACCGAGGAGCGGAAGGACTTCGCCACCCTGGCCAAGAACCTCATGACCTCGGTGAACGTCGACAGCGCCAAGGCCTCCAAGGAACGCAGGTCTCTGATGCGTTTGATAGAAATGGAGGAATCGGCGCGCTCGGACGGTCGGAAGTGCCTGGTCTGCGGAGGCCATGGAGCGATCTCGGTTCTAAGAGAGGGGAAACTGGTAAGGCATTCTCCGGTCAGAAGGTGGGTCGCGGAAAAATAAGGAAAAAGGAAGGGGTTTTGGTCCTAGGCGACCATGGTCCCGGAGAACACCTGCCAGGCCAGGGCGGACTTGGCCACCAGGCTCAGGATGATGTAGAACTTCTCGCCGTACAGGTAGTCCTTCCACTTTCCGACCTTCTTGTACTGCAGGATCATGTTGATGGCGAAAATGTTGAAGAAGAACGCTATCGAGATCATGATCCCGTACACGAAGCCCGGAGGGGAGCCGCCGCGAACCCCGGTGAAGTACATGAACAGCGCGATCCACGGTATCAGACCGGCAAAGCACCCGAATATGAACGAGGTCCAATCGGTCTTCTTCGTGGTCTGGTTGTGCAGCTCCATCATGTAGCCGAACAGGTTCATGCAGGCGTTCAGGGAGAACAGCAGTATTATGGAGATGAAGTCGAACATCCCGCACAGCCAGGCTATGACCACTAGCATGAAGGACGAGGAGACCGCGTACTCGAACCAGCGGGCCTTGTTCATGTTCTGCTTCAGGTTCTCCACGTACCACTTGTATCCGAAGGTGGACACGGAGAAGTGGGCTATGGCCGACATCAGCAGGAATATGGCCACCATGGGACCCAAGGGCACGCTGAAAAGCAGTAAAGCATCGCCAGGTCCGGTCGGAGGGAACCCGTTGGCAGCGTCGATGAACGAGGTGGTGAACCTCATCTGGACATCGTAGTTCGCGATCGCCAGCATTATGGCGGCCTGAATGAAATGGAAGAACCCCATTATCAGGTTGAACCGCCTTAGTTTTTTGAACTTCAAATCGTCTGCGTTGGCATCGTCCATTGAATAACCTAATCAATAAAATGGTGGAAGCCAGTATAAAATATTTCACATTTGTCTGCTAAACACTGGCTAATGAAAAATAGTACTTTGAGTAATGCGTTTGTCCCACCCCGCTTGGGTGGGAAAGGTCACGGACAGGTCCGATCATCCTCTAAGCGTTCCAGACCAGACCTGCCAGGCCAAGATGCTCTTGGCGAACAGGGACAGTATTATGTATCCCCTCTCCCCGACCAGATAGTCCGCCCATTTTCCCTTCTTGCGGTATTGGAATATCATGTTCAAAGGGAAGACGTTGAATACGATGAACAGGGACACGATGATCAGGTAGACGAATGACGGCACGGTGTCCGAGAACGGTGCTATCGCCCCTACGAAATAGGCGATTATGACCACCCACGGCACTAGACCTGCGATACAGCCCACATAGAATGGTGCCCAGTCCACCTCCTTTCGGTCCTGGTTCCTCATCTCCATCAGCATCCCGCAGAGGTTCATGACCATGCTGGCCACGAATATCAGGATCAACGTTCCGAAGTCGAAGATGCCCACCAGCAGAGCGATTATCACCAGCATCCAAGAGGCGCTGAAGGAGTACTCGATCCAACGGGCGTAGTTTATGTTCCTCTTCAGGTTTCGAACGTACCATGGGTAGAGCCAAGGTGACGCCACGGCCCAGTGGGCGAGGGCGGACATGAACAGGAAGGCCGCCACCGCCAAGCCTATGGGAAGCTCGAACAGGACCTCGGTCCTGGTGGAGATCGTCTCTGCCACCTCGTCGTAGTACAGGAAATTGGACTTGATCGGCAACGAGACGGAATTGCTGACCAAGACCATCAAGACGGCTTGAATGAAGTGAAATAACCCCATCGCGGCGTTGAACTTACGCAACTTGGCATAGCGCGGATCGTCCTCTGTGGTATCGTCCATAATAACCCCCTGTAAAAAAGAATCCTGTGGACTATTAATCGTTATCTGTCGATTTTTTATCCGTTCCTAAACGATGTAGGGAAGGATAACAATAATTAACCTCAGCCCATTCTTGAGATGATACAAATGACGCAAGAGGACATGAGAGAGATCATCGAGGACCGCAAGTTCCTGTTCTTCGGTGGGAAGGGCGGGGTGGGAAAGACCACCATGGCCGCCACGACCGCGACATGGCTTTCCGACCATGGGTACAAGACCCTGATCGTGGCCACCGACCCCACCGTAAGCTTATCGGCCATCTACGGCCAGGAGATCAGCGCCACCGAGATCACCAAGATCGGAATCGAGCGCAACCTCTGCGGCCTGAACATCAACCCCAAGAAGGCCATGGGCGTTTTCCAGACCAGATTGGAGGGGATGATGGAGGGCTTCTCGTCCATGTTCGGTTCCGAGCTTCTCTCCACGCCGTGCACGGAGGAGATCGCGGCCTTCGATCAGTTCGTGAGCTACTTCGAGGATACCGAGCACGACAAGGTGGTCTTCGATACCGCCCCTACCGGCCATACCCTGCGCGAGCTGTCCATGCCCTTCGACTGGTCCGGCTACATAGCCAACCAGATCAAGAACCGCCGCGAGCTGTCCGAGGTCCTTGGTTTCGTCTACGACGAGAACATGGTAGCCGATCTGGAGACGGAGAAGGCGCGCTATGACAAATCGGTGCGCGGACTATCGGACGAGACCATTTCTGCCTTTAATTTGGTCCTCCTGCCGGAGAAGCTACCCATAGAGGAAACGGCCAGGGCGATCGAGGACCTGGGCGGTTTCGGGATCAAGGTAAAATCGCTGATCATCAACGAGGTCATCCCCAGGGAGGTCCTGCAGGGCAACTGGTTCCTGGAGAGGAGAAGGGCCACCCAGGATAAGTACCTCAGGGAGATCGCCGAGCGGTTCCATGAGATCCCTAGCAAAGAGGTCCCGCTCTTCGACACCGACGTCTACGGGATGGAGATGCTGAGGAAGGTAGGGAGGGCCCTGTATGGGGAATAGGCTCAAACTGACCATCTTCTCGGCCTCCTGCTGTCAGCCGCAAACGGCGGTCTACGACAAGCGGTACATCGAGCTGATAAGGCAGGTGCTGAAGGAGAGCGCCATCGAGGCGGACATCGACCTGGTGACGGCGACCGAGGCCCGCATGAGCCTTGTTTATTTCTTCGTGGGAGCGATCCAGCCGTTATACGCCAAGTACGGTCCGGCCGTGGCCCCCGCCCTCTTCGTCAACGAGAAGCTGACGCTGTTCGGTGGGGTACCGACAAAAGAAAAGTTGAAGGAGGTCCTGGAGAAAGCGGCCTCCGAACCTCCGACGCCGCTTATGTGGTGATCATTTCCCAAGCAGCATGCTGAGGCCCGCCACCGGGACTATGGACAGAAGCAGGACGGCCAGGTTCTGGTACAGGCTGTAATCGCCGGCGTACCAGAAAAGCCATGCTCCGATCGCCACAAGCCATATGAGGGCCAGGGCGCCCTTGGCCATCCCGTGCTTCTCCCCTACGCAGCTGATGTCCTTCAGCTCGCCCACGCTTCGGGCGAAGGTCAGCCACACGGTAACGTTCACCATGGCCAGGGCCACCACGGACAGCATGAGCACCGCTATGTTCTGCAGTATGCTGTACCCGTCGGCCAGGAAGAACAGCCAGGCGATAACGAAGCCGAACCACCCCAACGCCGATACCGCGCTGACCGTGACGCGCC
>JBFYNB010000078.1:0-7773 GCA_041304605.1 Methanomassiliicoccales archaeon | reverse complement strand
CCGTTCAGCATCAGCTTGGTATCCACGGTCCCCATGCAGGTGGCGTACGTTCCGAACTCCTCCACCAGCAGGTCGGAGGGGAAGACCTCTCTTCCCTTGTACCCTATGTGCACGATGGTCATGGGGGACCAGGCCATCTCCTCCTTCAGGACCTTGTAATCGGTCTCGTGGTTCCCGCAGAGATGATAGAAGACCTGCGGACCGGCGCCCTTCTGGAAGCAGCTGGTCACGAACTCGTGCAGGTACTTGGCGGAGAACTCCCGGACCTGGTCGTCGGAGAATATGTCGTTGTTGCCCAGCACCGAGCCGGTGGTTATGGCCGCCAGACCGTAGCGGTCGGCGATGACCTCCGCCCCGTTGGCCGCGGTCTCCATGTACGTGCGGACCAGCACGTGAGCGAGGTCCGGCTCGCTGATCGTCCACATGATGAAGTTCTCCAGGCCGCAGAGCTGGGCGGCGCTGCCTGTTATGTCCGAGGCGATGGCCAGGGGCGTGAACATCTTGGGCATGTGCTTCTCCACGTAATCGTTGGCGCGGAACAGCTGGTTGATGGTCCATCCCTTGGCCAGGTCCTCCGGGCCGGGCACGTGCAGTTTGTCCACGTCCGAGGGGTCGGCGACGATGGTGCCCTCGGGGACGGGGGGCATGAGGTCCATGTAACGGGTCTTCATCCCCAGCTCCACCAGCCAGGGCAGGGAGAAGTACCAGTGGGTCACCGGCAGCAGGTCGTAGAGCTCCTGGATGACGGCCACGCAGTGCGCCCCCAGCTCGGGGTTCTCGTAGAACTCGCGTATGGTCTTGCCGCTGGCCACCGCGGCGTGGGACAGCATCATGGGATCGACCGGTATGTGACCGTGGTTGGTGCCCATGAACGGAGAGGCGAAGCGCTTCCTCGCCTCGCCCAGCCATTTCTCATCTATCGGAGCGAACATCTCTTCCACGGCGGTCATGGTACAGAGCAGGGCACCAGGTGCTATTTACTATCTACGGTCCGGGCAAAGGAAGATAATCCTACCAGGGAATGGTTATGCATGAGCAGAGAGTTCGGGATCGTCGATGTTCCGTCCCTGCGATGGGAGCAGCCTAAGTGGACGCAGCGCCTGCACCGGCTGGTCTGCGGGGAGACCATCTATGCCACCATGGAATGGCCGCAGGCCTTCCGCTCCACGGCCGTATCGAGCTCCCGCGAGGGGCGGTACACCTTCAAGCGCGGCGGCTTCCTGCATCCGTTCATAACCGTGCGCAGGCAGGAGTTCGAGATGGACCTTGCCAAACTTTCTCTGGACTGGAAAGGGAACGGTGAACTGGTCTTCACCAACGCGCAGCGGTACACCTTCACCCGGGAAGGATCGGCGCGCTTTGATTACCATGTCATGGATAATCACGGCGAGCGCCTGTTCTCCCTGAAAAAGGAGATGTCCGCGATAAAGCACAGCGGAGAGGTGCACATAACCCCGGCCGGAATGATCCATAGGGAGATCGCCCTGCTGATCACCTTGGCCTGGTACCTGGCGGTGATGGTAACGGAGGACGCGGCCACCGCCTCATCCTCCGCCGTGGTGGTCAGCTGAACTAGCTTTCCTCGCGATAGGGACCTAGGTCGCGGGACAGGTACATTATCATCCGGGTTAGAGCGGCGGCCATGCCCCTTTTGACCGGATTCACCTTGACATCGTAAAAGTACAGATCCCGCGAGGAGAAGAACTCCGCGTCGGCCGAAAGATAGCCGGGCAGGTCCTGGGAGACCGATCTCAGGAAGCGGAAACGCATCAGGTCGCTTACGCTTGGCGTCGGAAGCGAATCGTTCTGAAGAGCAGCATGGAACGCCTTGACCTCCGCCCTTAGCAGCCTGGTCTTCTTCGCTTCGGCCTTTGGCGACTGCGTCCAGCCCATGTTGGCGTAGCCCAGCTCGCTCACGATCTGCGCGCCGCCCAGGGCCGGGCGCATGGCCCTTATCGTCGTCCTCAGGTCCATTCCTCCTACGGCCACCAGCATGACCTTCTGACGGAAGAAGCGGAGGCGGTGGTTGGTATAGCAGAAACGGTCGATGAAGTTCTTCATCAGCCAGCTGACGTTCTGCACGTGCAGCGGGGACGCCAGCACGATGCCGTCGGCCTTCAGCATCCTTTCTTCCAGCCCTTCCCGGCCGTCCTTCAGGGGGCAGAGGTGCTCGCCCTTCGCGATGCAGGTGAAGCAGCCTCGGCACATCTTCAGATCTAGCTCGGCGAGATCGATGCGCTCGACATCTACGTCACCGTAGGACTCCAGCTCCGCCTTGATCCGGTCCAGGACCTTGGCTGTGTTACCCGAGGTTCTCGGAGAGCCGTTGAACATGAGGACCTGACGCTTTCCGCTCTGCCCTGCGGTCATGACATCGGCATCTAGTACGGCCGATAAATCATTTTCCGGATGGTCTTGAGGCGTGCCCCCTGGTCGGCGTATCACTTCTTGAACACCAGGTCCACCCTGGTCACGTCCCAGATGGTCTCGATCTTCTCCTTGATCTCTTCCTTGATGTTGTTGGCGAACTGGTGGTCCTCCGGCAGGTCGATGCTTATCGTCACCACGCCGTCCTTGATGCCCATCTCGGTGATCAGGTTGGTGCGCACGATGTCCAGTCCGGTGAGCGGATTGAGCACGTTCTTCAGGCGGCGACGGATCACCTCCAAGGTCGTCGGGACCTTCTCCACCACCAGTCCGTGCTTCTCTTCATAGTTGGTGATGGCGTCGCGCAGCCCTTCCACGGCCAGCACCGAGCAGTGCGATTTTATCTTCGGCAGACCGCCCAGGGCGTCCGAGGCCTCCTTCCAGGTGATATTCTTGGCCTCTTCCAGGGTCTTGCCCTTGGCCAGCTCGGTTATGATGGAACCGGTGGCGATATTGGACGCGCACCCGTATGATTCGAACTTCACGTCAGTGATGACCTTGGTCTTCTCGTCCACCTCCAGGTACACCGAGACCATGTCCCCGCAGGCCGGGCTGCCCACCGTGGACTTCCCATCCGGGTTCTCCATCTTCCCCACGTTGCGCGGGTTCTTGAAATGCTCCATGACTATGGCGTTGTACGGCAATGGCATATCACTTACCTCCTTTGTGCTTCAAGGGGCTGATCTCCCTCAGCCTCTTCACTATGTCCTTCATGGCCTCCACGACCTCTTCCGCCTCCTCCATGCGGTTGAACCGCCCCAGGGAATAGCGTATGGAGCCGTGCGCCCGTTCGTGGTCCCCGCCTATGCCCATGATGACATGGCTCGCTTCCAGGGAACGGCTGAAGCAGGCGGAACCGGTGGACACCTCGATCTCCCTCATATCCAGATGCAATGTTATCGACTCGCCTTCCACGTAGTGGTAGGTTATGTTGGCGTTCTGCGGGACGCGCTTGGTGCGGTGACCGTTCAGCATGGTGTCCTCCACCTCGGCCAGCAGGCGTTCGATCAGAACGTCCCTTATCTTGCGGATGCGCTCGTTCTCCTCCTCGGTGACCAGCTCCGCGGCCCTGGCGAAACCGACTATGCCCGGGATGTTCTCCAGCCCGGCCCGGAGATTGCTCTCCTGGAACCCGCCGTCCATCCATTTGGAGAAGGGCGTTCCTTCCTTGATCAGCAACCCGCCGACGCCTTTCGGCCCGTGTATGGTGTGCGGGCTCATCGTCACCAGGTCCACCGGCAATTTCCCGTAGTCCGTGGGCACCCGGGCGAAGGCGTGCGTGGCGTCGGTATGGAACAGAGCTTCCTTATCGTGAACGATCTCCCCGATGGCTTTGAGGTCCTGCAGCGTGCCGATCTCCTGATTGGCCTGTTGTACCGAAACAAGCACGGTCTCCTTGGTCAGGGCGGACTTCAGCGCTTCCAGGTCTAACGTACCATCGGCGTCGACCGGCAGGTACGTTACCTTGTACCCCCGCCGCTCCAGGGCTTTGGCGGAATTGAGCACCGGAAAGTCCTCGATGGCGCTGACCACGATGTGCTTGCCCTTCTTCTCCTGGGCCCTCACCACCCCCTTCAAAGCCATGTTGCTCGACTCGGTGTCCCCGGAAGTGAACACCAGCTCCTTTTCCGTGATGCCTAACCGCTGTGCCAATGCCGTTCGGGCGTTGATGAGGGTTTCGCGGGCGTCCAGGCCCATGGAGTGCCCGAACTCTGATGTTGCTACGGCGTACGAATCCAGATAGAAAGGGGCCATGGCCTCCCAGACCCTCTCGTCCAGGCGGGTGGCGGCCGCGTTGTCCATGTAGATCATTCAAGCACCTCAGATGAAGAGGGTGATCTGAGCACCCCTGGCCTCGTTCACGTACGTGCCGACCGCCCCGTACTCGTCGATCAGGTCCTCCCGCAGGTCTGACTTGGTGATCTTCATGACCTCCATGGTCATCTCGCAGGCGATTATCTTCCCGCCCAGCTCCCGGAAGTCGGCCATGAGCTTTTGCAGCTCCTCGACGCCGGCGGCCTTCATGCGCTTCTTGATCATCCAGCGTCCCAGGCCGAACATGTTCATCTTGGACAACGGGCCTTTCTCCAGGCCGCCCTTCTTGAGGCGCTCCAGACCCCAGAAGGTGAAGTACATGGACACCTCCATGCCCATTGATAACGACCCGGTCCCGATGATCAGGGCGCTGTATATCTTGTCCATGTCCCCGCTGTGAACGATTATGGTGGTCTTGTCGGTCATATCATCACTCCTTCACCTTGCGAATGCGGATGGTCCACTTGGGTCCAGCCTCTTGCACCTCGACCAGCTCCTGGCCCAAGGCCTCCACGGCCATAGGTATCTCCCTCTTTGAGGCGGGGTGATCGCCGGTGATCTCCACCACGTCACCCTTGGAAGCCTTCCTGATCGCCTTCCTCATCTCTATGAGCGGAACGGGACAGTTCTTGCCGGAGCAATCCACCTTTACATCAACCATCGTTAATCCCAGATATATTTGGGAGTCGAACGTAATAAAACCTATTGGTGGAGCCTTCGGTCGAACGGGGGGAGCAACTAAGGCCTGATGCCGGCCTCGTTCACCAGTCTTGGGATGATATCCTCCCAGGCGATGGCAGTTATGTGAACCCCGTGGACGCCTTTTATGGACGAGAGCTCGTTCATCGTTTCCACGCACATCCGGATGCCTTCCTCCTTGGGATCGGACGCCTTCCTCAGACGCTCGATGAGTTCATCTGGAACGCTCATCCCGGCCACCTTGTTCTTCATGAACAGGGCGGCCTTGTGCGAGCGCAGCGGGATTACGCCAGCGATGATGTGAACTCTTTCGTGAAGCCCTTTTTCCACCACCAGGCTCATGAACCTCTTGAAGCGTTCGACGTCCAGAACGCACTGGGTCTGCACGAACTGCGCTCCGGCGTCGACCTTCTTTGCCAGACGAGTTACACGGAACTCAAAGGGATCGGCGAACGGGTTCGCCGCGGCGCCTAGATACAGTTGAGGCGGCTCCGGCAACGCCTCGCCGGACCAATTGTTACCCTGGCGCAGATTGCGCAGCACCATCAGTTCCTGGATGGAATCGACATCGTACACGTTCTTGGCCTGGGGATGATTTCCGAATATCTGGTGGTCGCCGCTAATGCACAGCACGTTCCTTATTCCGAGGGCGCTTGCGCCGATGACGTCGCTCTGCATGGCGATGCGGTTGCGGTCCCGGCAGGTCATCTGCATGACCGGCTCCAGCCCCTCCTGGAGGCATATCAGGGACGAGGCGATGCTGGACATGCGCACGTTCGCCGCTTGATTGTCCGTCAGGTTGAAGGCGTGAGCGCTGCCCCTGAGCATGCGGGCCATTTCCCTAAGCCGCTCGCTCTCGCATGAACGCGGCGGGCCGATCTCGGCGGTGACGGCGAACCTGCCGGCGTCTAGCGTTTCCTGCAGCTTCGAGACGCTCATTGCTCGCCCCTCCATTCCTTCTGCGCCGTTCCAGGTGAAGCCTCCTGGTTCACTATGCGCCTCGGACCGCCGTTCCGGCTGGGCCTCCAGTCCTTGGGTGGGATGTTGACATTGAGCAGGTCGAGCCTTCCTATGCGTTCCAGGGACCTGACGATCTGGTCCCAGGCGCAAGGCGTGTCCTTGGACACCTCGCAGAGACCGTTCTGGCTTCCTCCGCATGGGCCGTTCAACAGACTTTTCGCGCAGCGGGAGATCGGGCATATCCCGGCGGTCAGATGAATTATACAGTCTCCGCAGCCGGCGCACTTCTCCATGAAGACGCCCATGCCCTCCGGCGCCCCCATGTTGGAGGTGTTCACCCCGGGGACCACCCTGGCGTCCGGACAGAGGTCCTGGACCACCTGCGCGCCGACACCACAGGCCATGCTGACCACGGTCCCCTTGAAATCGGCAAGGGGCGTCAGGAACTCCTTCTCGCAGGCCCTTTCCACGGTCAGCGTATCAACCTTCCAGCCCTTGCCCTTGAGCTCGGAGTGCAGCGCCAACGCTTCGCATACCGCCTTGGATTCCCTCTCCCCTCCGGCGAGGCATATGGCCGTGCATGACCTGCATCCCAGGACCAGTATGTCGTTCGAACCGTCCAGCATCCCCAGGACCTCGGTCAGCGGCTTCCTCTCGGCGATAATCATGCTTGACCCCCCTGCTCTCGAATGGACGAGCGCATCTCCTCCACGGCCTTGCGGAAACGTGCGGCATGATGCTCGGCCAGGTGTACCATGGCCACCCTGTTCTTTGTTAGGCCGACCTCCTGAACCGTTCTTTCCAGTACCGCGGAGCGGCGGGCGGCGACCTCGCTCCCGTAATGGTGGGCGCAGTTCTCCAGCAAGCACCCCACGATAAGAACGCCTTCCGCTCCCTGACGGAAGGAGCGCAGCACTTCCCACTGCTCGACGGAACCGGCGCAAGGGACCTCCCTGATGATGACGTCGTCCAAACCTCCGTCCTCCAACGCGGATAGAGCGGCAGGCATTCCGGATCGCGAACAGCAATAGCAGACGATCATTTCAGACCCCCTCCCATTTTAATAGTTCCGGCTTCCGCCCTGAGGTCCGTGGGCGGCATCTCGATGGCCACGCTCGGGCACAGAGCCAGGCACATTCCGCAGCCCTGGCATCTCTCGGCGGATATGGACATCTCCCCTCCGCTCAGGAATGGCGCGCCATACGGGCAGACGCGCAGGCAGGTGAGGCACAACGAGCACCTCTCCTTGTCGATCGCGGCCAAGGGGATCCGTGGAAGCGGAGAACCGATCACCTTGACGAGGGCGGTCACCGTCGCCCTGGCCACTCCGGCCGGGTCGCCCTCGTGGTGAGCGGAGAACGCCGAACCGCACAGGAACACACCGGGCATGCCGCTGTCCCCAGGTACCAGCCCTACGGGTCTGCGGGATGACGGCATTCCGAACGCCTTGAGCACAACATCGGCCATCTCCGGCCTCGAGGACCGTACGGTGACCAGGTCCCCGGCCTTGATCTGCAATGGACATCCCAGATGTTCATCGTTGAGCGTGACCACGCCGTTCCTAACCTCGATCTCCGGCGCTCTTAGGAATATCACGCCACGCAGCTGGAGGTCCCGGTACAGTATCTCGCCGTCACCGGAGAACGGCGTCTCCTGGACCACGGCGTATACGTTTCCGCCCTTGGACAGGGCGCTCTCAAGCTCTGAAATGAACGAATGACGACATTCCTCGCCTCCGGCCAGGGCCACCACGGTGTCGCCTTCCCCGAAGCACATCCTGTCCACTTCCACGCTGAGGTCGAACGACAGGAGCGCAAGACCGAACTGGTGCATCACCTCTCCGGCCTCCAGGGCAAGGTCGACGTGGTCCAG
>JBFYNB010000077.1:0-11691 GCA_041304605.1 Methanomassiliicoccales archaeon | reverse complement strand
AATGACTTTCAAACCCTCAATAATTGGAGGAAATGATACAACAACCGAAACGAATGTCTGGGGGCTCCTGGGTGACGACGCGTATCCGAGCGATACTCAATTTTACATAGTAGACGGTGGAGAAGTAATGAACATCGGTGGTTTCCTTGGTGGAAATCTAACCGGTGCTGTGAGCGATATTAGTCTATTGGTAAAGTGGAGAACCGATTTGGCGTTCTCTACACAGAGAATATCGTATCAGGGCGTTTCAATGCCGCTGGTCGGATCTGACATATTCATAGTCCAGGCTGATGGTGCAGAAGCATCACAGTCCCAATCTCTGGATATGTTTACTCCAGCCTCTGTTGATGAATTGAGTTCGTTCAACATATATTTGACAAACACCAATGCGATTGGTACAGCTGCGCAGATAGGCTATCTCGAATTGACGGCAACGGTTAACCCAACCGTTAATCTCTACCGCTGGATCAACGCAACCGTGGTCGACAGTAACAACCTACCGGTCATGGGAGCTACCGTCAATGCCACTCAATCTCTGAACGGGCTTCCGGCCGCCTACATCTACGACGGCGCTGAGAGCACCGTTCCTCCGCAAGGAGTGCTGGACTATCTGGGCAGGAACGCTACCAGTTTCAAGATAACTGACATATCTGGACAAGCACTGATCCCACTGCTGACCGACGTGATAAACGCTGATTGGGCTCCCAACTCCTACGCGGTGCCTGGATACAACATCAGTGTTGATTACCTCAACGCCAGCGCCGAGCACTTCGTGCCGGGTCCGATATACACCTGGTTCAACGCGTACCCGATAATCGGTGAAGAGAATCAATCGATGGACATGATCTTCGTTCTTGAGGAGCTGGAACTGGACCTTCCGGATGTCCAATTGCTCAACTTCTCTGCCGACCCGGTTATGATCTACCAGGGCGACGAAGTTACCTTCTACTTCCAGGTCACCAACAACGGATTGACGACCGCCAGCTCGTTCATCATCACGGTCGTAGATTCCATCGGGGTCAACGCAACGGAACTGGGAGCCATCTCGGTTACGAACCTGCTGCCCGGCGAGACCAGGGACCTCAGCCTCGTCTGGCTGAGCAACTACACCACTCCTGGAACGCACAGCATAGTCATCACCGCAGACGCTCTGAACCAAGTGATGGAATACGATGAGAACAACGTGCTGACCGCCCAGGTCCAGGTGCTGAAGTACCTGCCCGACCTGATGGTTGACGGCACCTCAATCGCGTTCTCCAGCAATCCCGGTGTCGCTCAGCAGCCGATGTACATCAACGTCACTGTGAGCAACGTCAACGGCAGGGCGGTAGCCCAAGGCGCCGTGGTCCGCTACTATCTTGGCAACCCTTCGACTGGTGGGACGCTCATAGGCAGCTCGCTGATAAGCGTGGCGACCGGCGGAACGAACGTGACCAGCCTGATGTGGACCCCGGTCCAGATCGGCACCTATCCGATCTACGTGACGGTCAACCAGCCGAACGTTGTCGAGGAGTACGACTACTCGAACAACGTCGCCGCCAGCACCCTCGTGGTCATCCTAGAGGGCAGCACCAACGACCTGGTGGTCGACTATACGAGCGCGATCACCAACAACCTGCTCTGGCAGACCAACATAATCGTAGAAGGCGAAGGTCACCTCACTCTGGCCAACATGCAGCTGTATCTAAGCCAGATATCAACCAATAAGCCGATCCAGATCGTGGTCAGGGACAACGGTACCCTGGTACTCGACAGTTCGGTGATCGACTCGAACTTCGTGCTCCGTGTCTACCTGTTCGATAACGGAAGCCTGATCCTCAGCAGTTCAACCCTGAAGGCCAACGTCGTCCTGATAATCGACGACAGCTCGATGGTCCACATGGAGGAATCCTTCGTTCTGGGCGATCTGCAGGCTCCGGCAACCTCCTCGGCGGAACTGGTGGCGGTAAACACCACCTTTAGCCGGGCCTGGTCCTACTTCGGTGGAACGTCCACCGCCGAGCTGACCGGTTGCAGCATCAATGGAGTACCTGCGGTGTCCCCCAAGGACAGCGCAGTAGTGACTCTCTACAGCTGGATAGTCGCCTCGGTGTACGACGGTACCGGACAGCACAAGATACCCGGCGCCTACGTCGAGGCCAGGAGCTTCGTCGACCAGACCGTTTATGCGGTTGGAACGACCGACGATTCCGGCGACTGGCGGTTCAGGGCGCTCAGCGACATAATATCCGCCTCCGGCCACGGGTCCGTGGTCAGCGGCTACTACGAACTGAACGCCACGCACTGGTTCCTGGGAGACAGGTACGATTCCGATGTCAACAAAGTGGCCCAGGTGGCCTACAGCCCGGACGTGCCGCTGGTCCGCAGCGACGCCGCGATCAGGCTGGACATATCCACCGCATTACCGGACGTCGATCCGCCGTTCATCGTTTCCGATCTGGATCCGTTCAGGGGCGACAATGTCACCCTGTCCACCGTGATAAACAACATCGGCGTGGTGACGGCCTACGACATCCTGATACGGTTCGAGGACACCAGCAGCGCCGGCAAGGTGCTGATCAGGGACTACCTCATAGAGGAGCTCCCCGCGATGTCCAACGTGACCGTGTCCGTGATCTGGGTCGCCACCTATCCGCTGGGAGTGCACAACCTCAGCGTGACGGTCGATCCCCTGGACCAGATACCCGAGCTCAACGAGGACAACAATCTGAACTATACCAACGTCACCGTCCTCGGTGTGGCTGACCTGGTGGTTCAAACATCCGATATAGTCGTTAACCCGACCTCCCCGATCAGGGACAAGGAGGCATCCATAACCGTCAGTGTGAGGAACATCGGTGACAACGCCATAGGTGCATTCATCGTGAGCTTCAAGGACGACGACCAATGGATCGGCGAACAGAGCATCAGCAACCTGGCTACCGGAATGGTCGGAGTGGTCACCCTGTCCTGGGTACCCACCACCGCAGGAACCCACAGCGTTTCCGTGGTCGTGGATAATTATACCGCCATAAAGGAAAGCAACGAGGCCAACAACCTGGCATCCGTGAACGTGGTGGTCAGGGATTACCCCGATCTTGTAGCTTCCAGCGTGAGGTTCACGGTCGGAGGTGTCGGTGCCAGCAGCGTTTACGTGAACAGTGAGGTGACAGTCCTCGTCGATGTGTATAACATAGGTGAATCGCCGGCCGACCCCTTCTCCGTGGCCTTCTGGCTGAACGAGGAGGAACTGATCGACGTGGTCAGCGTTTCCGGCCTGGCAGTGGGCGGCCTTGCGGTCGTAAGCACCACCTGGACGGCAGCGATCGTTGCCGGCGAAGGCCTGTACCAGGAAAACAACATCATGGCCATGGTTAACCCGGCCAGCAACAGCACGGTGACTCACATCTCCGAGATGGACGATCCGGCGAACGCCAACACCTGGGCTTCGCAGATCCTCGAGGTCGTCGACAACCGCCCGGACATGGCCGCCTCCAACGGCCGGGTCCAGTACGCCGGTCAGAACGTCACCTCGGCCACCATAGGCCAGAAGGTGTTCGTGCTGTTCGACCTGGAGAACATCGGTATCATCGACGGAACCGGGATCAAGGTCAGCGTATACCTTGTCAACGAGAGCATCGAGATGTTCCTGTTCAACCAGACGGTAAACGTCGAGGCCGGGGAAAGTCTGCCCTACAATGTCTCCTATGTGACCTAGCGGTCGTGGTCCCCAGCCCGCTGATCAACATCAACCTGGGCAACAAGTTCGATTACGCGCCTGGAACCAGCATCTTCGTGCAGGGAACGGTAACCCAGAGCGGCAGCAACGCCCCGCTGGCCGGACAGACGGTGAAGGTAAGGATCGTTGACAGCCAGGGATTCCCGCTGAGCAGCGAGTACACCGCCACCACCAACGCCAACGGGCAGTTCACCAGTTGGGTGCTGGTGCCCTCCGGAAAGGAGGGAACTCAGAAGCTGCAGGTGACGGTCGACACGATCGAGGGTGAGTTCACTGACGATGTGGACATCAATATCATCGCCCCGTTCACTCCGGAGACCATACCCAGCTGGGTGTATCTGCTGATAGTGGCGATCGTGATCGCGGTCATCGTGATCTTCTCCCTGTACCTGTACCGGGTCGGCCTCGGGCGCATGGTGGAGTGCGGCAACTGCGGCGCGCTGATACCTGAAGCGTCCAGGCACTGCCCGAAGTGCGGCGTGGAGTTCGAGAGCGACACCGCCAAGTGCAGCGAGTGCGGCGCGTGGATCCCATCCAAGGCCGAAAGCTGTCCGGACTGCGGCGCCAAGTTCATGACCGAACCGATGGAGGTCGGGCAGGCTCCCGGCTACATCGAGGCCATGAGGAAGCAGTACGACGAGTACATCGAGGCCTTCCGCGTACAGGCCAAGGCGGCCCTGGGCAGCAAGTACTCCGAGGAGAAGTTCATGGAGTGGCTGCAGACCGAGCCGAACTACCTGCCGTTCGAGGAGTGGCTGAGGAAGGAGGAGATGAGCCGGAGGTCCGGTGTCTTCCCCTGCCCGGCCTGTGGAACCCTGAATCCAAGGGATTCTAAGATCTGCAACCGCTGCGGAACGGTCTTCGACCAGCAGGGCAAGTCCGAAGCGCCCAAGGCCGAGGAGAAGAAGAGCCCCTTCAGGCGGATAGTGCGCCGCTCAGGCGACTCAAAGGATGCTCCGAAGGAGTCGACCAAGACGCCCGAGGAGCCCAAGTCTGAAGAGAGCGGGGACAAGCCCCAGTAAACCCCTTCCCCTTTCAATTTTTTTATTTTTAATTAAAAATTAGAAACTAAGTAAAGCGTTTCAGGCCTTCTGGTCCTGGTTCATGACCTCCCGGACCTCCTTCATGACCTTGTCCGGGTTCTTGTAGTAGGTGGAGATGATCTTGGCCACCTGGCGGAAGCTGTCCACCCCGGTCTTCTTCATGTACTCCAGGATCTCCGCCCGCCGCCTCCACTCGCGCTCCATCTCCCTGGGCGACCAGCTCTTGACCGTGCGCACCTTCTCGAAGATGTAGGAGTGCCCGCTATAATTGAAGGAGTCGTCCGCCGGGTTCCAGGTGAAGGCGGAGTTGGTGATCAGTTCCCCGGTCTCGGGGTCCATGCCCACGATCTCCGTGAGGGACTTTACCCTCCTGGTCATCTTGGTGCCGACCTTAACTTGAGCTTGCAGCATCACGATGTCCAGGGCGGTGATTAAAGCTCTGGGCAGGTTGATAGGGTCGTTCTCCATCCTGTGCACCATGGCCTGGACGTCCTCAGCGTGGAACGTAGAGTAGGAAATGGTACCGGTGGCCATGGCCTGGAAGACGACGTACGCCTCCTTTCCACGCACCTCACCGACCATCAGGTACTGCGGTCTCTGACGCAGGGCGGCAGTAAGGAGGTCGTACATGTCCACCGAACCGGCCACGGCGCTCTTGCGCCCGCCGAACGATTCCCTGGTGAGACCGGGGATCCAGTTCTCGTGCGGGAGGTTCAGCTCCCTGGTGTCCTCGATGCTGATGATCTTCATCTGCGGCGGTATGAACAGCAGCACTGCGTTCAGAGTGGTGGTCTTTCCGCTGGCGGTGCCTCCGCAAACCAGCATGGAGCTGCCGAACTCCGTGGATATCCACAGATATGCCATCATCTCCGTGCTCATGGTCTTGAAGCGGAGCAGGTCCACCGGCGTGAAGGGGTTCTCCTTGAAGCGCCTGATGGTGAACGAGGAGCCACGTTTTGTAACGTGCTTGCCGAGCGTGGCGTTCAACCTTGAACCGTCCGGAATGGTGGCGTCCAGCAGTGGCTCGGCCACAGAGATGTGCTTGCCGCACTTCTGGGACAGCCATATAACGAAGGAATCCAGTTCCTCGTCGGTCTCGAACCTGACGTTGGACTTGATCGACCCGTACTTGCGGTGGAATATGAACAGCGGGATGTTCACCCCGTCGCAGGAACAATCCTCCACGTTGGGGTCGACCATCATGACGTCGATAGCGCCGTAGCCGATGAAGTCCCGGCGGAGATAGTAGTGGATCCTCTCCCGGGAGTCCATGTTCAGGCTGACCTCCATGGTCTTGAGCAGTTCGTCCGTCACCTCGCGCAGAACGCTCTCCTTCTCCCTGGCGCTGGCCTCATCAAGCTTGTTTATGGTGAGCACCACGCTGCTCTTCAGCATCTCCAGGAGAATTCCCTCGTCCTCGGACAGCGAGGGTTCGATGACCTCGTATATGTACTCCGAGGCGATGTTATCGAACTTGATGCGCACGTAAGAATAGGGGTCCAGAACTGGGGCTATCTCTACCTCGTCGATAAAGCTCTCCGGTATCTTTGGTATCTCGGTTATCCTTCCCCTCAGGCGATCCTGGTCCTCCAGCTGGGCGGGGACCATGACCCGCACCGGTTTGTTGGAGAGGCGATGCACCAGCTCCAGGTAGTAGTCCTTGAAGGTGAGCTTCTTGGATCGCTCCACCTGAAGGCTGCCCTTCTCTATCAGAAGCTCCAGGTCCTCCAGGGGGTCCTTTCCGCTAACGGACATCATCCCACCACCCTAGTACCGATAAGTCCGATCAACAGCATGATGAACGAATGACGGAACCCGTTAGCTATACGGCCGTCCTGAAGGACTCCGGCCAGAATGCCGTCCCCGAAGGCGTGTATAACCACGGATATGACGAATATCAACTGCACCTGCGGAATGACGTCCGACTTGATCTGCACAGGCACTCCGCCGATGTCCGGGGCGTCCTCGCTGATCTGGGTACCGGCCTCGATCATCCTCGGCAGGAAGGTGGAATTTAAAATGAATATGGTGGCCAGGAACACGGCGAACGCCACGTAGATGACCACGGTGTATGTGGACATGGCTATGCTCCTCTCGTTGCGGTTGAGAAGAGTCTCGCGAGCGTCGTGCGCCACCATGTCCAGCACGTCCGCCACGTTTCCGCCCGCTTCGTTGGCCTTGATCACGATGGTGGTCATGCGGCGCACCAGCGGTGTGTCGACGCGGTCGATGAACAGTCTTATGGCGTCCGTGGCCGGAACACCCCAGTCGATCTGGGATGCCATCCTCTGGATCTCCGGCGTAAGACGACCGTAACGTCCGCGGGAGGAGACCTTGATGGATTCCGCTAGCGTCATGCCGAAACGGCCGCCCTCGGCCACGTCACGCAGGAAGTCGGGAAGCCTGGACTCTATCTCGCGTATCTTCTTGAACTGGTATGTGGAATAGAATCCGTACGGTCCGCAGAGGGCCATAAGGCCCAGCGCTACCCAGTCGATCCACTCCAGTCCGGTCTCTAATCCTCCGATGGCGTCGATCACGCCAAGGAAAACGAATAAGGCCATGATCACGCCGCCGATGATGAGGAGCATTCTGCTATAGTCCCTCTTCCTGAGGGTGAGCTGCTCGATGTCTAACAATTCCTTCTCAGCCATTTTCTCACCTCACATCGTCGACTCCTTGGTCATGTTCCATATGAAGAAGATGAAGCCGAACTGGGAGAACGGCACCATCAGCCCCACCACCAACCAGAGCAGCAGCACCGTGGTGTCGGTGTTGCCGCCTGCCCCCGGGACTATGGCCATGATGGCCATGATCACTATAAGGAACAAGGGGAAGGCCACCACCACGGTGACGAACGTCTCCGCCATCAGTCCCAGCGTCTCCAGCTGGGACTTGATCTCCAACTTGTACTCCTTCTCGAACTGCTCCGCCTTCTGCAGGAAGTACGGCTTAAGCTGACCTCCGGAGGTGGAGGTGGTGACCACACCCTGCAGGAACTCCTGGAAGCGGGTGGAGGGCGTGCGTTGCGCCGCGTTGCTTATGGCCGATAGGATATCGTTGCCCAGCAGCTCGGTGTCCCTGGTTATCCATTCCGCCTCGTTCTTTATCTCGCCGTAAATAGGCTGGCGGGACAGCTCTTTGAATATGATGTCTATGTTAACGTCCGCGCTGGCCATGGCCGATATGAAGCTCATGGCCGCTCCCAGGCGCTTGTTGATGTCGCGCCCTCTCGTTTTTGCTTTAGAGTTAGGTATCGACCCCATGACCACGAAGGTCAGTACGATCGGCAGGACCACGATCATGATGGAGAATATCAGCACCATCCCGGTCTCGATCCCCAGGAAGGCGATGAGCACCCCTCCGAACACCAGGGAGGCCACCAGGGCCAGAACGCCCACGATGATGGTGGTCATCCAGATGTAGGCGGTGTACTCCTCCGGGCGGAGGCGCATGTGCGCCTGCATCAGCGACGATTCCAGCTTCGGGTTGGGCCTCATGCGAGAGGTGACCGTCTTGCCGAGCGTCCTCCAGCTGAACTCCTGGTAAGGGGTTAGCTTGACGTAATCCGGCACGGCGCCCTCGGGCAGCTTGATGACCCGTGGCCCCAGCTCGGAATCGTGCTTCGGAGCCGCGCTCTTGGTGCGCAGATAGGACTTGTTGGTCGAATCTATGCGGGTGAAGAGGTTGGTTTCACCGGCCATCAGTTCACCTCCATGGCCGCCAGGTCCTTGCGGATGCGGTCCAGGGTCTTATCATGGTCCTTGTAGTAGGAATTGACCAGGTTCCAGATCTCCCGGTGGTTGCGAATGTCCTTCTTTAGTAGGTACGAAACGACTTCCACGCGGCGGTCGAACTCGGCCATCATCTCGTCGTGGGTCAGCGACTTCATCTCCATTATCTTGTCGAACAGGAACGAGTGTCCCTTGAATATGTGGCGGTCGGTGGCCGGGTCCCATTCGTAGACGGTGTTGGTGATCAGCTCGTTGGTCTCCGGCTCGAAGCCGACGATCTCCACGATCTGTTTCATGCGCCTGACGAAATCGTTGCCGACCTTCACCTGGGACTGGATGAGCACGTTGCGTAACGCGGTCAGCAGGATCCTGGGGCAGTTGATGGGCGGGTTCTCCAGCCTGTTCACCATGCTCTTGACCGAGTCGGCGTGCATGGTGGAATAGGTGCTGTGGCCGGTGGCCATGGCCTGGAACATGATATAGGTCTCCTTGCCGCGCACCTCCCCGACTATGATGTAGTTCGGCCTCTGCCTTAATGCAGCGCGAACGAGATCGTACATGTCGATCTCGCCGGCCGCCCGGCCGTCCTTGTCCCTCTCTCCCACACCGGTCCTGGTCGCCCCTGGGATCCAGTTCTCGTGCGGGAGATTGATCTCCCTGGTGTCCTCGATGGTGACGATCTTGGCGCCGGGCGGGATGAAGATGGCTAGCGAGTTCAAAGCGCTGGTCTTTCCGCTGGCGGTGCCGCCGACCAAGATCATGGACTCGCCGTTCTCGACGCCGATCCAGAGGTAGGCCATCATCTCCGGGGAGACGGTCTTGTACCTCATGAGGTCGGTGGGCGTGAAGGGCTTGTTCTTGAAGCGTCTGATGGTGAAGGTCGAACCTCTGGTGGTGACCTCGCGGGAGTACGTGGCCTGAACGCGGTGACCTTCCACGGTCGTGCCGTCCAGGATCGGGGCGGCGACCGAGATCTGCTTGCCGCTCCTCTGGGCCAGAGTGACGACGAATGAGTTCAGCTCGTCCTCGTTGGTGAATATGATGTTGGAGCGGGTGCTCTCCCACTTGCCGTGGAATATGAAGATGGGGACGTTGTAACCGTCGCAGGAGATATCTTCCACCATATCGTCGCGCATCATGACATCGATAGGCCCATGGCCGACGAAGTCGCGTATGATGTAGTAGCCGATGCGCTTCTTGGCCAGCTGCTCCACCTTGATGCCCCTGGTGCGGATGAAGCTGTCCACGCTCTCCCGGAGGTATTCCTCCTTGTCCAGCTGGGTCAGTTTTTCCCATTCGTACCCCATGGTGCGGTGCAAGGTGTCCTTCAGCAGGTCCAGCAGCTCTTGTTCCTCCCGGTTCAGGGTGGGCTCGATGACCTCGTAGAGGTACTCGCTTAGATTGTTATTGTAGGTGATGCGAATGTAGGCGTAATCGCTCACCACCGGGTACTGGTCCAGGACCTCGATGGCCGGGTCGGTGATGTCCGGAATGACCGTGACGGCCGACCCCGGTCTGACGGACTGGGCCTCGCTGCGCACCGGGACCATGACCCGGCTCGCGCGGTTAGGGGCCATGCGGCGCAGCATCTTGAGATACGAGTTGCGCACCTTCTCCCTGGTGGTGATGGTGGACCAATCCTTCTGCTCATCATCGATCTGAGGACTCAGGACCCCATTGCTCGCTTTCCCCGGTTCCTTGGCCGCGTTCTCCATCTTCCCACCCCTAATACTCCAGCTCCATGGTCACATAACCGCGGTTATGGGTGAACTGGTCAACATTCAATATCGTAAGAGTGATGAGGTAGATAGGGCGGTACTCGCTGGTCAGGGAGGCGTCAGCCACAGTGACCGTGTAATCCAAGCCCTCCACCATCTGCATCTCGCTCGCGTTGGCCGCTTCCTCGATTATGTCCAGCCAAACGTCCACATATCTTGTCTTGAACTGCAGGGTGAGCTGGCCGTTGTCGCCCCCGCTCTCAGTGGAGACGTCATAGGTCTGGGAGTCGTGGTAGATCAGGTCGATGATCACTCCCCCGCTCCCCTGTCCTCCGATGGAATTGTTCTCCCCGATGATATCTATCTGGTCGAACTGGACGTCCACCAGGCCGCCAGCCTGGCTCATGCTGAACACCAGGGATGGGCTGGCCCTCATGGCCATGCCGTCCTCCTGAAAGATCAGTAGGGCCCCGTTCTCATAGGTGTACCACTGCTGAACGTAATAGCGGTTCGGACCATAGAACTCCACTGAACCTCCGCCGAAGTCGTTGAAGGTCTGAGTGCCAGGTATGCCTTCGATAACATAACTGAAGTTCTGGGCGACTCCCGATTCGACCAAGCCGATGGGACCTCTAGGTTTCAAGAACATATAGCCTGCGGTGGCCGTGGCGAACACCGGAACCCCGTCAGATCCCAAGGTTATCGGCTGATACATGTTGATCGTCGGTCGTCCAGTGACCTGAGCGTTGACCACCAGGCTATCCACCTTGCCCTTGAGATCTCCGAACTGGTTGAGCACCACGTCCATGTGGTTCTTCTCATTCTCCTTCATCCAGATGGGGATGTAGGTGTTGGTGAACAAGGTGATGAACGTCAGGAACACGAGCAAGGCCATGATGGTCCCCACGGTGGAGGCTACACCTTCCTTGTCCTTCCTAATGAACTTGGAACGACTTGACGCGCTGAATGCGCTGCGGGACTTTACGCGTTCCACCATACTGGTAACCCCAAAACTTCCAGGTGTGATTTACGTAGTCCTGACTATATAAATATGTCGAGAAAAAATAGAATTTCCGAACTGACTGCTGGCTCTTAAGGATTTATTCCCCTCGAAACATCGTCTCTTCCCCGGCCTCCTCCGTCAGCGCTCAAAAACCATTTCCGACCAGTCCAATAGGTAAATTATTTAATCGTCCTCAATTATGGGGTGGCTAAGCCGCAGTAACTCAGTTGGGAGAGTGCAAGACTGAAGTCCCCGAAGGCGCAAGCCCGGGGGATCGAAATCTTGAAGTCGCTGGTTCGAGCCCGGCCTGCGGCACCATCGATTCTTTTCGTCCATGAGGGACAATGTTCTTTAATGCCCGATGCCGATTCGGTGCCGAAATGCAGATCAAGTCCTTCGAAACCGCGGCCATCGAGGCCAAGCGCTTCTCCAAGAGCGGGGAGAAGGTCATGAACATCAAGATCGAGAACAACAG
>JBFYNB010000076.1:0-8190 GCA_041304605.1 Methanomassiliicoccales archaeon | reverse complement strand
CAAACTGTTTTGGATAAAACACAAAAAATATATATAATTGAGAAAAAAGCGAAACGCTGTTCATTATTCAAAATAAACAGTAAATGTAATAGCTAAATTATAATAGAGAATATAGCAACAACGTAATATAATATATACAATAGTAATTGATTAATATAGTAATCAAAAATAATTATATTTTTTATCATCATTCAATTCAAATATGTTAAAGTCAATATATTTGCTAACTTTCTTTATAAACGGAGGGATTTGGGATGCAAAAAAACAAGCTGAGAGCATCAGCAATAGCTTGGATACTGTTGGTGCCTTTGTTCATGGGTCTCTTGTTCGTTGGCGGAACGGAAGCCGTTGATCCGCCCGAACTTGACGAGACCACGTGGATGAAAGGCATAATCGACAGTGAATCCGAGGTAAGCAATGTCTTAAGCGTTGCGATCGATCTTGACGGGTATCTGCACGTAAGTTATTACAACTTGAATGGGCAGGACCTACTCTATGCCACCAATGAAGGCGGTACCTGGGAGATCGAAGTTGTAGACAGCATTGGTAATGTTGGCAAGCACAATTCAATAGCTGTGGACACAAATGGAAAAGTACACATCAGCTATTATGACCAAACCAATCAGGACCTCAAGTATGCTACTGGAAACTTCGGATCCTGGACGATAACCACAGTGGATGCTATAGGAGCCGTGGGCGAGTTCAACTCACTCGTTTGGATGGGCGATGATCTACACATAACCTACCTGGACGATTCAAACAATACAATGAAACACGCGGAGCTTTCTGCTGGTTCATGGACATTCGAGGTTGCAGTTGAGAATGTTCAACTGGGTAGCGCTTTGACCACCTTCGACGGGAAACTCTTCGCTGCATTCGTCTCAGATGATGCCAAGTTGTATTGTGCGGTTAATGACGGAACGTCATGGGCCATAGAAGAAGTGGATGTTTCATCTTCCTACGCCAAAGAGCTGGACATCTCAGTGAGCGATGGAATCGTATTCATCAGCTACGTCGATACCACAACCAAGTATCTCAAGGTGGCTTCAAGATCGCCTAGCGGTTCGTGGGTCGCATCGGTGGTGGATGATACCACTCAAGTCGGTTCTTGGTCTTCTGCTACCGGTGATTCAATTGGCCGGATGCATGTGACCTATTACGATTTCTCAAACCAAGAACTTCGCTACGCGATTCACAACGGCACATCTTGGTCCATATCCAAGCTTGATGAGAGCGGAGGTGCGTGCAGCGCGATTATCTCGGATGATAACAACAAGCAGCACATCTTCTACATCGACCTTGTGCTGGCAAAAACCCCTCTGTCCTACATGACCAACTCTGGTGCTAAGTGGGTGGCATCGGTGGTTGATGGTCAGGGTGACGTGGGTGAGCAGAGCTCCATTGCTGTGGATGAAGATGGATTCGTGCACATTGCATATTATGACGATTCCAATGGCACTCTGAACTACGCCAACAACGTCGAGGGCTGGAGCACCGCGGTCGTCGATAATTCCTCGTCCAAGGTCGGTATGTATCCATCCATCGCTCTGGATTCAGAGGGATTCGTACACATCAGTTATTATGACCATGTGAACCAGGACCTCCGCTACGCCACCAACGCTGGCGGTAGCTGGTCCACTGACTCCCGGGACACCGGGGGCGACGTTGGTCTGCACAGCTCTCTGACCGTAGACGTGAACGACTCTGTCCACATAATCTACCTCAGCTCGACCTCCCAAAACCTGAAGTACACTGGAAACGCCGGCGGTGACTGGGTCATAAATTTAGTGGACAACTCAGGGAACATAGACAGTAGGATCGCCACCGACATAGATACAAACGGGACCGTACACGCTGTGTACTATCGCGATGGCGAACTCATTCACGCCAAACAGAACGCTTCTAGCTGGTCCAGGGAATCCGTTGAGTCTTCTGATGTGCTCGGTGAGGGTGTCTCGATGTACATAGATGAGAACGATGTGATCTACGTCACCTATTACAACACGTTCTCCTCGCAACTGAAGTACGTCAACAACGCGAACGGCACCTGGAACTCCTCTGAGATAATTGAATCAGGAAACGCTGGAGGGATCGGGAACGCCATATCAGTAGACAGCAACGGGAACGAGCGCATAGCTTATGTCGACTCGGTCCAGAGCGTTCTGAAATATGCTGAACGCAGGAGCGGAATCTGGATGTACCAGAAGGTCGACCTCGAAGGCTGTGGCGAAGACATTTCCATGGCCATCGATTCTCTCGGCCGAGCTCACATAAGCTACTTCGACCCGGTAAGCAAGGACCTGAGGTACACCACATCTGTTACCTTCCCCTCCCCGCCTCTGAACCTTACCACGGACATCGACTCTGAAGCAATTACCCTGCATTGGGACCAGCCGGTCAACAACGGTGGTTCCCCGGTAACTAATTTCATGATTTACCGGGGCGACGCCGCTGATAATCTGACCCTCTACGCTGAGGTCGACGGTTCCACCCTCACCTTTGTGGACAGCGGTTTAGAGAACGGTGTGACCTGGGTGTACAAGCTGAAGGCCGGGAACTCCGAAGGATACAGTGCGTTCTCTAACCAGGTCACCGCCACTCCCTGCACCCTGCCTGGCGCGCCCGAAGTGGACGCCGAGGGCGAGGACGGAGCGGTCGTTCTGGACTGGGACGCCCCGGACAACGGTGGAGCGGCCATCGATAAGTACAACATCTACCGCAAGAACGAGGCCGGAGTGTACCAGCTGATCGGCTCAGTCAACGGGGACGTTACGAGCTATAAGGACACTGGCCTGGAGAACGGGAAGGAGTACTTCTACTACGTGACCGCGGTCAACCCCGCCGGTGAGGGCCCGGAGAGCGATCCAGTCTCCGCCACTCCCGAGGAAGGCATGGATATGATGCTCATAATCGTGATCGTCATCGTCGTGCTGGCTGCGGTCGGAGTTGGGGTTTTCGTCTTCCTGAAGAAGAGCGGCAGGATATGAGAACGAGGGTCCAAACCCTCCCCTTTCCTCATTTTCATTTTTCTTTACCTCAGTTTTATTACCAAGGTGGTCATTGTGAAGGGTGATGGCTGACGATTGGACCGAGCTCTACCGCCCCCAGGGGCTTTCTGAAGTGGTAGGCAACCCCAAGGTCATCAAGGACCTCCATCAGTGGGCCGTCTCCTGGGAGGAAGGTCACCCGGAGTTCAAGGCGGTCGTGCTCATGGGTCCGCCCGGTGTGGGCAAGACCAGTGCCGCTCTGGCCTTGGCCAGGGACTTCAAGTGGGGGGTGGTGGAGATGAACGCCTCCGACCAGAGGAATGCCGACGCCATCAAGAGGGTGGCCATCCGCGGCTCTCGCTCCGAGACGTTCACCGATGAAGGTGAGTTCCTATCCAGCAAGGATGGCGACCTGAAATTGATCATCCTGGACGAGGCGGACAACATCTTCGGGCGAGAGGACTCCGGCGGCATTCCAGCGATCGCAGAACTGGTCGCAAACACCAGGCAGCCAGTAATTCTGATAGTCAACGATTTCTACGAGCTGAGCCGGAAGAGCTCGGCCATCAAGAACAACACCCTGCAGCTGAAGGTGTCCAAGGTCCAGGCGGCGACCATGCGCAACGTGCTGCGCAAGATCGCCATCGACCAGGGTTTGGAGGTACCGCAGAGGGTGTTCGAGACGATCATCGAGAACTCCAACGGGGACATGAGGGCGGCGGTCCGCGATCTGCAGGCCGTCGGCGAAGGCAATCTCAACATGGGCGAGGACGACGCCTTCGTGCTGGAGAGCCGCATGTCCGTACGGAGCATGTACGACCTGATGCGTGACATTCTACACGAGTCGGATGCCCGTAGGGCGAGACGAACGGCAATGGACGTTGATGAGACGCCGGACCACATCATGATGTGGCTGGACGAGAACGTGCCCTTGGAATACAAGGACCCCGAGGACCTGCACCGGGCCTTCACCCACCTGGCGCGTTCCAGTACCTTCCTTTCCCGGGTGACCAGGCGCCAATATTACGGCTTCTGGTCCTACGCCAACGACCACAATGTGCTGGGGGTGTGCTCGGCAAAATCCCGGCCCAGCCGAGGCTGGGTCCAGTATCGTTTCCCCAGCTACATCATGAAGATGTCCCGCAGCAAATCGTTCCGGTCCATGAAGTCCGGGATAGCCGGCAAGATATCCGAGCTTACGCATACCTCTACCCGCCGGTCGGCGCAGGACGTGCTTCCTTACGTGGCGCAGATGTTCAAGGCCGACCCGGAGTTCCGATTGTCGATGATCGCCACGCTACGCCTGAGCACCGAGGAGGTGGCCTTCATACTGGACAAGAAGGTCGATTCCGCGGAGGTCAAGAAGCTCATGCTTGAATCGGAGAAGATCAAATTCTCCAAGGAGCCGCCCTCCAAGCCCATGGTCGAAATGGTCGAGGAGAAGGAAGTAAAGCCAGAGCGAAAGCCGGAGCCCAAGGGGAAGCAGGCCTCCCTTTTCGAGTATTAGGTGGAACATGAAGGACGACCTGAGGGAGATATTGCAGAAGCAGCAGTACCGGTTGTGCGGCGATCACGCGGGGGTCAAACTCTGCCACTGGATGAAGCAGAGCCTCCTGAAAGGCCGTACGTGCTACAAGCAGGACTTCTACGGCATACGCTCGCATCGCTGTTTGCAGATGACCCCGGTGGTCAACGACTGCACGCACAACTGCCTGTTCTGCTGGCGAGTGCGGGGGTTTGAATCGACCGTCACCAAGTGGCAGGACCCGGAGACGGTGCTGGACACCTGCATCGAGGGCCAGAGGCAGCTGGTCACCGGTTTCAAGGGAGATCCCAGATGCTCACCGGTCATGTGGGAGGAGGCCCGTAACCCCCGACAGGTGGCGATATCCTTGGCGGGAGAGCCGACCATCTATCCGTATCTCGGTGATTTCATCGAGCTTTGCCACCGGCGGGGAATGACCACCTTCTTGGTCACCAATGGTACTTTTCCAAAGGTGCTGGAAGAGCTTTCCGAGCTCCCCACCCAGCTCTATGTGACCGTGGCCGCGCCCAACAAGGAGATCTACAAGAAGCTCTGCGTGCCGAGGGTGGACGACGGCTGGGAGCGGATCATGGAGACGCTCGAGCTGCTGCCTTCCCTGAACACCAGGACGGTCATCAGGCACACCCTGGTCAAGGACTGGAACCTGGGCTGGGAGAAGGAGTATGCCGCGCTAGATCGCAAGGCCGACCCCACCTTCGTCGAGCCCAAGGGCTTCGTCTTCGTCGGCGATTCCCGCCGCAGGATGTCCATGGACAACATGCCCTCGCACGCGGAGGTTCTGGAGTTCGGCCGGCGCGTGGCGGACGAACTAGGAATGTGCATGCTGCGTGAGAAGTCCGATAGTCGGGTCGCTGTCTTCGGTGAGAATGGCGCCGATACGAAGATACCCGGTCTGGATCAGAGCGGATGAGCCTTCAGCCACTTGAGCACGGAGGAGCAGCACTTGTCCGCCGGGATGATGTGGCCGGCGCCGGACACCCATTCCAGATGGGAACCTTGGATCAGGTCGGCCAGTTCGCGGGCGAAGTGCGGAGCGACCATGATGTCCTCGTCCCCGTGAATGATCAGCGTCGGGGAGGTTATCTTGTCCAAATGGTCGTGGCTGTCGAACAGGTCCAGGGCCAGCTTCTGGGCCTTGAATCCCTCGGCGGCCCTCTTGCCGTTACCGTTGCATCTCCGTTGCGCAGGCTTGGCCAGAGCCAGCTTCTTGAAGTAATCTTCAGGGAGGCACCAGGACTGCATTAGCTCCATCAACGAATCGAAGGTCGCCCCCTCGTCCACAGTGCGGATCATGGTGTCGATGGCGAAGGAAGAACGTTCCGGTCTCCGGGTGTATGTGGACATGAGGACGAGCGCTCCCACCTTGTCCGAATGGTCGATGGCCACCCGCTGAGCGACATTCCCGCCCATGGACCAGCCCAGGACGTGATAGCGGTCATGGCCCAGGTGTTCCATCAGCCCTGCCACGTCATTGGCCATGTTGCTCATGGTGAAGAGCGTGGGCGGATAGTCGGTATCCCCCGCTCCCCGGTTGTCCAGGACGACGACCTGATGCGATCTCGAGAGAAGGGGCACGTACTTCTTCCAGAATGATATCTCCCCGCCCAGCCCGGTGATGAGGACCACTGGTTCCCCCTCTCCGTGCGTCTCGAAATTGATGCGCGCGTCTCCGATCTCGACCTTAGGCATCGGACGGCGGGATTAGGCTAGTCATATTTGGGATTATTCTCGGGACGACGTCACGGAACATGGCAGAGCACCTTCTCGTCGAACACGTACTTCTTGCGCGGTCCGACCAGGTACACCGGCGATCTTCCGAAGAGGTCGATGCGGTAGACATCGTACAGCATGAGGGAATAGAACTCCCTGGTAACCGCTTGCAAAGCGTCGCAGCGCGCCAGGTCCTCCTCCGTCATGCTTGATATCCTGTTGGCCTTTTCCACGAGCTCCTGCAGCTTGTCGATCCGGGAGTTCAGCATGTTATGGGCCATTCGCGAGCTCATCACGCTCTGGAAGCTCCGCATGATCCAGAACTGCTCCCCAAATATGCCGAAGAAAAGGAGCACGTCCCAGATCCCGTAGTCCTTCAGCGAGGTCAGCAGGGTGAGGAAAGTATATCCCGGTATGACCAGGGCCCCGATGAATATTATGGCCACTGTAACCAGCACAGCCACCGCCGCCGACTTGACGATGAAGGAGGCGGTCCTGCCCTTCAGCTTGGCCGCGCCCATGCGCTTCTTCCAGGAGCGGGCTATCTCGGAAACTCCCTGGGTCTGCGGCTCCAGGAAGTTCACCAGGGTGTAGAAGATGAAGATGAGGACCACTTGGATGATGATGAGATTGGCCAGGCCGGCCACCGCCGTATAATCGGTGAGGACGAAGCCGACCAGCACGACCAGTCCAAGCCCCAGGATCAGAGTGAACCCGATCGTGAGAGGCACCATCCTTCCCAGGAACAGGGTGATGACGATCTCGATGGTCAGCTTCGGCTTTTTCAGCAATCTGCGGTAAGCAAGTCTCCTTTGCTCCTTCGTCTTCTTCTGCTTTACGACGTTGCCGCTGTTCCGAACGCCCTTGCGGGTGGTCGGCAGCAGTAAAAAGATAAAGTTCCAGGAATAGAGCACCAGGCTGGCGATGAACCAGCTCCACAGGGCCTTGGGATACTGAAAGATCAGAACGCCGGTCAGGACCAGCAAGAGCAAGGGAACGATCGTTCCGCGCCATTGCTTATTCCTTTCATCCTTCACCAGGTCCAGCAGGTCCTGCTGCCGGGCCAGTTCAGCGCGTGCCTCCTCGGTAAATGATAGGACGCTGTCTTCGAAGGTGAGGACCGAAGGTTGTTCCATGCTCCCGTGACATGAAGGCTGGCCTTCTTAAAAAGATTCGCACCTACCATTTACTGAGCAAGGAATAACCTTACGGACATGGAAAAGGATATCTAATCCATTCTGGCATAGATGCCCGAGGTGTTCCTTGGGAAAGAAAGAGAAGATGGCCTCGGTGCTCCATCTGGTGGGCGGAAAGCCGGAGAACGTGGAGAAGATAGTGGACGAGATAGACACGTTCTTCGACACCATGAACGCCGAGCTGGAGGACTGGAAGGTTTCCATGGAGGAATTCCCAGACGGGACGCGCATCTATGCTCGATTCCAGGTGCTGGTCAAGAAGTAGGTGTTGAAAATGCCCGAGGATGAGGAAGCGCCCCGCGAGAGGGTGCTGATATGCGCGGCGGACTGGAAGGACCCCGACTGCCGCCGGATCATTAGCGAGTTCCACAAGGACGGCATAGACACCGAGATACTGGACGTGGACCAGGACCTGCAAGGCTTCGAGAAGGCCTGGGGAGATAAGGGTCAGGCCAAGTTCCAGAGCGAGTACCACAAGGAGGGCGCTCCCTATCTGGATAACGACGGTCTGAACGCTTACTTTCCTACCGGTCCCATCGAACGTACGGGGCGCTCGCCCAGGGACGCGGTGCTGAACCGCAAGCTGGACGTGGGGACGGTCGAGGTCATAACCTACGCCCTTTTCCGGGCCGTCTTCGGCTATGGGGTGAACATACCGATCAAGCGTCCCGGCGTAGTGGACATGGACGTGACCATCAAGGGCAAGGACATTAACATAAACACCAATGAGTTCTACGTCAACCTTCCCGAC
>JBFYNB010000075.1:0-8200 GCA_041304605.1 Methanomassiliicoccales archaeon | reverse complement strand
CAAAATCGTCAAGTTTGAAATATGAGCAGGGAAATGCCCATGCAAGCCAAGGTAGCCTAGTCCGGAAAGGCGGTAGCCTCGAATCGGCCACAGGCCGAAGGGACAGCTACTGACTTCACGTCTCGGGAGTTCAAATCTCCTCCTTGGCGCCACTTCTCACACTATGCCCTTGAAGAACCCAGGACCGAGCAGTCGTTCCTGGATGTCGTTGGCGAAGGCCTCCGCCAGCTGGTAGTAGTTCTTGCCGAACTCCTTTTCCATGAACCTCTCGTACTGTACGTGGACCTTGGCGTCCGTTTCCAGCTGCAGGCAGTCCTCGATCGCCGGGAAGACCTGGTTCTCCTCCTCGGTGATGTGCACCGTCATATGATCGACGAGATCGCGCGCCTCCTTTTCCGCCCTCGGCATGTCGCCCTCGTCCAACGCCTTAAGCGCGTTCTTCATCATGCTGCGGGCCTGGGCGTGCTCCTTCTTCAGTCTGAGCAACGTTTCCGCCACCTTAGGGCATTCCGGGGCCGCGGCCTTGAAAAGGAACCTTTCCTCCTTGGCGTGATGGAAACGGTCCAGGAATTGCTCTAGGAACGCCATCGCCTCCCGGAACTCAGCGGGATGTCGGTCCGCACGGTGGGTACGGATGAGTTCGCCGACGACGTCCAAGACCTGCCGGACGATGCCGTGGTCGTATTGAAGGAGGGTCACAGAGATCCTCATGGTAGAAACTAGGTACGCACACCTTATTATTGATTTGGCCTTCAGCGGGTGCCGTACCCTTCCAGGTCCAAGGCCACCTTTCTGTAGCCCAGCTTCTTAAGGGCCCGCGCCACATTCTCCCGCTCCGAGAAAAGCCTGGGAATGTCCTCAGGGGCGACCTCTACCCTGGCCCAGTGCTCGTGGTCCCGGACCCGCAGGTTCTTGAACTTGAAAGGGGCGAGGGCGGCCTCGGCCCTCTCCACCCTCTTGAGGATGTTGGAGGTTATGCGAACGTCGTGAGGCACCCTCGTAGCGAGGCAAGTATTGCTCGGCAGGTCCCAGTTCGGGAGGCCCAGGTCCTTCAACAAGGCCCTGACCTCCCCTTTGGTGAGCTGCGCCTCCACCAGCGGGGACCGGATATTGAGGTCCGCGAGCGCGCCTCGTCCCGGCCGGATCTCCTTGAGATCGTCCAAGTGGCTTCCTTCCAGTATGTGGGGGATATCGAGTTTTCTGGCCTCCTTCTTGATCTCCCCGAAGATGATGCTCTTGCAGACGTAGCAGCGGTCCTCCCAGTTACGGACGAACTGACCGTCGTTGACCAGGTCGGCATTTATGGTGACGACGTCCACGCCCAGCCTTTCCGCGAGGTGTATGGCCCTGCTCTGCTCCTCCGGAAAGAAGGTCTCCCCTATGGCCATGAAAGCGGTCACCTCCGCCCCGGAGTCCAATGCGGCCTTCAGAAGCAATGTGCTGTCAGCGCCGCCTGAAAAGGCTACGGCCACCTTCCCCATGGTCCTTATCGCTCCGACCAGCCCCTGGTACTTCCGCTTGGCCTCTTCCATCTCCATCGATGGGGGAATGGAGAAGGCGATATTTATTAAGGGTCCGGTCGATTATGTTCATATGCCCAGAAATCACTGCCGGCACGGCCGCGGAGGGCCAGGTCGCCCCATGAAACCGCGGGTGCTGCGAGGTCCATCCGCCTACAGCAACTTCTCGCCGTCTTCCGGCTCGTCGTCAGAAATGGTCACCATCGATCCCGACGAGGTGGAGGCCCTGCGCCTGGTCGACTATCTGGGCCTGAACCAGGAAGAGGCCGCCCAGAGCATGGGCGTTTCCAGGGGGACGGTTTGGAGATGCGTCGACAGCGGGAGGAAGAAGCTCATAACCATGGTCATCGAGGGCCGTCCCCTCTCGGTGACGGAGGTCGATGATTCGTGCGACAATTGTTAGGAATACCTAAATTACTTATATTATTGTGCTAATGCACATTATAGACACCGTTAAAAGCGGTCGTAAGGAGATGAAAAGATGCCATATTTGGACGGGACCGGCCCCTACGGAACGGGGCCATACGGTCGCGGGATGGGACCATGCCGGTCCGGGGGCCGGGTAGCCTTCGGAATGGGCCGGGGCAGGAGAATGGGTTACGGACGCGCCTTCCGCGTCATTCCGGAATTCACTGAATCGGAGCTCAAGAGGGACGTGGAGGCGGAGGTCGAGGCACTGGAGGCCAGACTGAGGTACCTCAAGGAGCAATTGGCTGCCGAGGGGAAGGGTTCCCCATGAAGGTGGCCGTGACCTCCAGCGGTCCGGGGACCGAGGCCATGATGGACGACCGGCTGGGAAGGTGCCCCTACTTCGTGATAATGGACACCGCCACGGGCGCCGTCGAATCGTTCGCCAACCCCGCCGCGGAAGCTTCCAGCGGGGCGGGCACCAAGGCCATGCAGGCTCTGTTCGACAGGGGCGTGGAAGTGGTGATCACCGGCCGCATCGGCCCGCACGCCCAGGCCATGGTGGACGAGACCGAGATCAAAGCGGTCACTGGAAGGTCCGGGGTGGTCGGCCAGGTCCTAAAGGATTACCTGGCCGGGAATAGCCCTTAAACCTTTTAATCACTTTTTCAATCCAATTTCAAGCTCAGTCCGCTACCCTTGCGCTCCTTGGCCCGGGAACGCACTTCCTTCCAGATCTTGTGGAACTCCAGGGCGGCCGGGGACTTCGGGAACATGGACGGCAGGGGCCGCATGGCCTTTATGGAGGCCATCACGTTGGTGTCGTAGGGTATCCTTCCGACCACCATGACCCCCTGCCGGCGGCAGCTCTCCTCGATCTCCCTGGTCATCCCGGGGTGCAGGTCCCATTTGTTGACAGCAACGCAGATGGGGATGGAGAAATGATGGGCCAGCTCGATAAGCCGTAACAGGTCGTGCTCGCCCGAACGGCTGGGCTCGGTGATGGCCAATATGAGGTCCACCCCGGTCACGCTGGCTATCGCGGGACATCCGGTTCCCGGAGGCCCGTCGATGAGCACCGTGTCCAATCCGTCGGATTCGGCCAGGTCGTCCGCCAGGCGGCGCACGATGGTCACCAGCTTGCCGCTGTTGGATTCACCGGGGAAGAGATCGGCGTAGACCATCGGCCCCCGCGCGGTGTCCAGGACGAATATCTCCCCGGACTTCCGCAGGGACATGGTTATCGCTCCGGCCGGGCATACCACCTGGCACGCCCCGCATCCCTCGCAATGGATGGCGTTCACCTTGAAGTCGGTGATCGCCTCGAAATGGCAGTTGTCCTCGCACTTGCCGCACTCCACGCAGAGCTTCGGATCGATGGTCGCGGTGTAGGCGCCTTCGTAATCGTCCTTGGTGCGCAGACGGCCGTTCATGGTCAGGGCCAGGTTGGCCGCGTCCACGTCACAGTCGGCAAGGACCAGGTTCTCGGAGTACCAGGCCATGGAGGCCACGGCGGTGGTCTTGCCGGTGCCACCTTTGCCGCTCAGAACTGCGATCTTGATCATCGCCTCAGCCCCCTGATCTCCAGGAACATATCACGCAGTACTTCTGCGAGCTCGGGCCTCGCCTCCAGCAGCGTTCCGCCTTTGGCGTAGGCCTCGGCGATCTTCCGGTCGAACGGTATCTTGAGAAGCACGGGGACGCCCGCCTCCTCGCATAGGGATTCGACGTCCTTGTCATCGCCGAAGGAGCGGTTGATAACCACACCGCACGGAACGTCCAGGCGGCGGCAGACCGTGATCATGGCCTTCAGGTCATGTATGCCGAAAGGGGTGGGTTCGGTGACCAGCAGAGCGAAGTCGGCACCCTCCACCGATTCCACGGCCGGACAGCTGGTGCCGGGAGGGCAATCGATGATGACCAGGTCGTCCTTCTCCTTCTTTATCCTCTTGATGATGGGGACCGAAAGGGCCTCTCCGGTCCTCAGCTCGCCGCAGAAGAAGCGCATCAGCCCGGCGGTGCCCTGGTGGACGACGCCCACCGGCCTTCCGGACATGGTGACGGCGTTCTGAGGGCAGACCAATCGGCACACGCCGCAGCCATGGCAGAGGTTCTCCATCACCTTGACCTTCTTCCCCAGGCGGACCATGGCTCCGAAGTGGCACTGCTCCACGCACTTGCCGCAGAGGTTGCACTTGGAATGGTCGATGGTCGGATAGGGTACCAGTACCTCCTCCTTGGAACTCAGCTCAGGCCGCAGTAGCAGGTGGGCGTTGGCCCCCTCCACATCGCAATCCAGGAACGTCAGAGGGCGGTCCAGGGCCAAAGCTAGGGCGCAGGCCACGGAGGTCTTTCCGGTCCCTCCCTTTCCGCTCGCCACTGCCAGTATCATCTCTGACCCTCAATGGCTATGTTCCTGGCAGGCGTTGTCATGGTCGGCCCTGGTCAACTTCCCGGCCTTATAGGCTTCCATGGTCTCTCCGACGGTACCCTTGGCCCCCACGAACACCTGGATGCCCAGGGATGACAGCATGTCCACGGCCTTCGGTCCCAGTCCGGCGCAGAGCATCACCTTCACGCCGGCCTTGGCCAGCAGCTCGGGCGGCATTCCCACGCCTCCGCGGTGTTCGCTGGTGTTCTCCAGGAAGCTCAGCTCACCGCTGTCCGTTTCGATTATGGCGTAATCTGGAACCTTGCCAAAATGTTGTCCTACGGTCGACGACAATCCCGAGCGGTCCATGACTGGTATTGAAACCTTCATATCGTGATCACACTCTTTAACGCCGTTCAATCGGTTCTCTGACATAAAGATAACCCCTAATGTGTTCCGATTGTTCGAACTACTTTATCAAGGGCCTTGGGGCGGATGGAGATCGCTTGGATGCGCTGATTCACTCGATATTTTTCAGATATCTATTACCGCGATGTCTTCCCAAGGTCCGCCCGGGCCGGGGAACCGATAACGATAAAATAGACAACAGCACCTCCCAGGTCCGATGAACGTTCGCGACGTCTTGGAGTCTTACCGCCAGGGCAAGATCGACCTGCAGAGGGCCGAGCAGCTGCTCCGCATGGACTTCCTTGAACGGGTCGGCGAGCACACGCTCTTCGATCATGCCCGCGAGGCGAGACGAGGCATACCCGAGGTCATCTGGGGAGAGAACAAGTCCCCGGACATGGTGGCCGAGATAGTATCCACCATCCTCAAGGACCGCGACGCCGTTCTGATATCCCGGGCCTCGCCCGAGCACGTCAGGGTCCTCAAGGCCACTGTTGATGATGAGCACGTGCGGTACGTCGAACGTTCGAAGCTCATCGTCGTGGACCGCCGCAAGGACCGGCCCAAGATCGGAAAGATCGGCATATTGACCGCCGGCACCTCCGACATAGCGGTGGCAGAGGAGGCCAAGGCCATGGCCGAGGTCATGGGCTGCGAGGTCCTAACGGAATACGACATCGGCGTGGCGGCATTGCACCGCTTCCTGGACCCGCTGGCCAAGATGCTGGACCAGGGCGTGGACGCCTTGGTGGTCGTCGCCGGAATGGAGGGAGCACTGCCCACGGTCGTTTCCGGTCTGGCGGACGTGCCGATAATCGGCGTTCCCACTTCAGTAGGCTACGGCTACGGCGGAAAGGGCGAGGCGGCGCTGATGGGCATGCTTCAGACCTGCTCACCGGGGCTGGTGGTCGTCAACATAGATAACGGGATAGCGGCCGGGGCCACCGCCGCCTTGATAAGCTTGCGGTGCCGGCGGAAAAGGTGATATGATGGTCATCCGGCAGCTGCGAGTGGAGGACGTACCGTCCGCCCAGGCGCTAATGGCCGACACCTGGTCCAATCTTCTAAAGAAGCAGACCGGCCTGGACCTGTCCTATCCGGTCCGACCGGCCACTTGGTACACCTCTCGGTTAAGGCATGAGCCCCGGGGATGCATATGCGTACAGGAGAACGGGAGGTTGATCGCCACCGGGTTCGCCCTGAGCTGCGGGAACGTCGGCTGGATCGGGCCGATGGAGGTCAGTCCGGAGCATCAGGGAGAGGGATATGGCACCCAGCTCCTGCTTTCCTTGGAAACGTACCTTTCCACCCGCGGCTGTAAAGCTATAGGCTTGGAGACCATGAAGGACATCTCCCGCAATCTGGACTTCTATGCGCAGGTAGGGTACTCAGAGGAGCAGGACGTGCTGTTCCTGGAGAAGGACTGGCTGGAAGGGCAGGACGGCGGACAACCGGAAAGAGGGAAGGCCGATACCAACGAGATAAGGAGGATAGCTTCCACGATAAATCCGGGTTACGACCCTTCCTCCGAGTTCGCGATCTACGAGGAGATGGGCATCGGCAGGACCCTCACCGCCAAGGGGGCGGTGGCTCTTCTGCTGACCGATCCCATCCCCGGCTCCGGAAAGGCTTACCTGAGGACCGTGCTCACCGAGGGATATCATCGAATTGACGAGGCCATAGGTCTGGTGCAGAGGGCGGAGCGGGAGGCGCTCTGGTCCGGCGCCAGGGCCATATTCACCATCGCCCCCGCGCAGAGCGAGCTTCTGACCTATATGATCCGGGGCGGCTACAAGCCCAAGGGTGCGGACGTGCGCCTGATGAAGGGCGAGTTCGCCCGCGCCCACGAGTGCTCCATATTCTCCTGGTCGGGTTAAGGATACTTCGGCGTTATTATCGCCAGTATGAGGTATGCCAGTATCAGCACTCCCGAGGTGAGTATGGTGCCGACCACCCACAGCACCCTTACCAGGAACGGGTCGGTGTCCAGGTACTCGGCCATGCCGCCGCAGACCCCGAAAATGATCTTGTCCCGGCTCGAACGTCCCATGCGCTTGCCCGGGGCGTAGGGCGCCGGTTGCGGAACAGCTGCCGGAGGCGCCGGGGGAACGCTGACGGTCTGCTGGGGAGCTCCGAAACGTCCCGCCTTCATGATGACCCCGATGTAACCGAGCAGGAGTATCAGCAGGAAGATGATGTAGAGGACGGAGGAGATCATGTCTCCCATGGCCGTCAGGAAGTCGTCCGATTGCGACTCCCCCAGAAGCGTGAAGACGTTGGATACCACCCAGAGAACGAAGGTCACGATGATCGCAGTGATCAACGGGGAGACCATGGCCGATTCCTTGGGGTACTTCCTGGTGTAATAGCCGAAGAAGAACGCCAATAGGAATATCAGGAAGAAAAGCAGGAGCGTGTCGCCCAGGAAGTCCGCGAACTCGCCGGCGAAGGCCGACTCGCTCGACAGGGCCTCGAATATCTCCATGACCAGCAGGACGAATATCAGGCCCAGGAACGTCTTCAACAGCGGCCCGCCGCCTCTGAAGGTCCTGTCGAACGGGGTCTGGTTCCAAACGGCCGGGGCTCTCTTCACCGGCTCCGGAGGTGCAGTCATCTGTCCCCCGCATTTCTGGCAGAAAGCGGCCTGCTCCTCGTTCATAGCACCGCATTTGGGACAGTAGACCATGGCATCAACCTAGTGAACGGTATCGGCCCTCCCACTTATTTCATTTTTCTCCGATCGGTCGATCGGATTATATGGGTTGCACGTCGATTGATCACTGCTCATGGCCTTGCGGATAGTGGAGGTCGTCGTCGACCAGGACAAGGAGGACGAGATCAGAGAGGCCGTAAAGGACCTCAAGGTCCACGACCTTTGGTGCTCGCAGCGCAGCGAGGATAAGATCACCTTGCGCATACTGGTCAGCGCCGAGACGACCGAGGATGTCTTCGACGCGCTGAGCGACAGGTTCGCCGGGTTGGAGAACTTCCGTCTGGTGATCATCGACGTACTGGCCACCCTGCCCCGCATAGAGGAGGAGGTCAAGGAGGCGGCAGACGGGCCGGCCGTGGAAGAGGGCGATCCCAAGGCCGAGAGATGGTGGATCAAACGCATCAGCAGCGATGAGCTGTACGACGAGGTGCAGGACTCCAGCAAGCTGACAGCGGCCTATCTCATAACCATCGCCCTTTCGGTACTGGTGGCGGCCATAGGACTAATGCAGGACAATGTGGCGGTGGTGATCGGGGCCATGGTCATCGCCCCCCTGCTCGGACCGAACATCGCCATGTCCCTGGCCACCACCTTGGGGGACAGCAAGCTCCTCAAACGTTCGGCCATCACAATGACCGCCGGGGTCCTTTTGGCACTGGGGATATCCTTGGTCATAGGTATGATCTTCGAGGTGGACACCAACACCAGCGAGATATTCCTGCGCACCGAGATAGGCCTTACCGACATCGTGCTCGCTCTGGCCTCGGGTGCTGCCGGCGC
>JBFYNB010000074.1:0-8326 GCA_041304605.1 Methanomassiliicoccales archaeon | reverse complement strand
ATCCCGAACTGCCCGCCGAGACAGTCATTGTCCGTTAGACGGTTGTCGGTTGAATTGAACAGAAAAATTCCAAACGTATTGCCCTGCAGATAGTTCCCGGATAGCTCGTTGTCATTGGATTCCGAGAGGTATATCCCGTCCGTGTTGAGATGGGCGGCATTATCCTTAACAGCACAGCCATCGGAAGAATCCAACCATATCCCGGAATCCCCGTTCTCGGAGACGTGGTTGGAAGTAACTTCGTTATCATCGGAATTCTGGAGATATATGCCAGATCCGCTGCTGTCGTTGACAATGTTCGAAGAGACTACGTTGTAGGGAGAGTTCACGATCCATATGCCGTAATAGTTGTTGCTGTCGCAATCATTGTAGGCTATGGTATTATCGATAGAAGAGTACGAGGTTGAAGATACCAAGTAGATGCCCGCCCCCTCGAGAACTTCGCCGTTCTGGAAGCATGTGTTGAACATTATGAGGTTATCAAAGCTCGAAGCCTCCGATGAATAGATGGCTATACCGTTGATCGAGTTGTTGGCACAAAAGTTGTTCGAGAAGTTGTTGTTGTTCGAATTGCTCGCCGATATGCCGTCCCCATCAATGTTCTCGCAGATGTTGTCGAGGATGTCGTTCCAGTTCGAATTGTAAAGGCTGATCCCAGCATTGCTGTTGTTGACATGGTTTTCGACGAGGGTATTGTGATGGGAATTTTCCAGGTCTATCCCCACACCACGGATGTGCGTGATAGGGTTGGTACAGGTGTTGTTCCCCAGGACATTTCCGCTGGAGGAGCTCGTCTTGATGCCGTAATATGACCCGTTGAACGTGTTGTTCAGGACCAGATTATCATCGGCGTTATCAAGGTATACACCAGAATTGGTCAGGAAAGTTAGGCTGTCGATGACCTCGTTGTTCGAGATGATATTGCCCGAGGAGTGTTCGATGTAGATCCCCATATGGGAATCCGTACCGGCCAGGGTGCTGTTGGTGACCCTGGTGTGGTTGGATTCATAGAGATAGAGCGCGTCCCTGATAAGGTATCCGCACGTCGTTCCATCGATGGAGTTCCAATGGGAGAATTGCAGGTAGATACCGTAAGATGACTCGTGAATGGAATTCCCCGAGAAAGTGTTGTTGTCCGAATAGTAAAGGTATATGCCGCTGTCGACCAAGCTGGTTAGATAATTATTAGAAACATCACTGAACTGCACATACTCCAGATAGAAACCGACGTTAGCGTTCGAAATATAATTCCCTAAGACCTCGATGTTCGATGAAACCCTTATGCTGAAGCCGTATGAGAGATGGTTCCAACAATCATTGCCGTTCAACGTCACATTGTTGGATGAATATATCTCGACCGCCAGGTCGACATTGTTACGTATCGTGTTCCCAGTGATCGTAACATTGCTCAAATACCACAGTTTGATCCCGACATGACCGGCATTCTCAAGGGTGCATTCAGTGATCACCAGGTGTTTGTGGGTGTTGAAGATCGAGATCGCATAGCTGTTGCCGGTGGCATCGATAGTCAGGCCATAGACGATGTAAGGGTTGTCCACAGACCCATTACCTGGAAATGCGTTGGCCGCGATATATGAATCCAGGTCGTCGTCTGAGCCGATGTATATCGGACCCGAGGGCGCCGCCTCTGCCGAATCTGATATTCCGGCCGAAAGGAACACCACGGCCATCATCAACGCGAACCCTAGAACGATGAATCTGCCTAACACCTTGTTCAAATTATTATCCCCCATGAATGAAATGGGACCTTATGGGAGGACCGCCATTAATGGTTTCGCCGCAAATTTTCGATTCATGAACGAACTGGACGCGTTCGGATCACCTTAGTTTCGGCAGATGGGGCAAAGGAGAACGGACCGTTCCGCCCCGAGAAATGACAATTCTTTAATACTCAGTTCGCCAACGGTGGACCAGATGCTCCTAAAGCTGCCATATGGCGAAGGTGGACTGCTCAAGGCGAAGGTTCCCGATGAAAATCTGGCCGGGATCGTCGGACCGCACGAGGTGCACTGCGCGCCGGAAGAGATCGAAAGGGCGCTCTCCAAGCCGTTCGGCCGCTCCCTGGATTCGTTCCTGAAGGACGCGGAGGACATCGTTTTCCTGGTCAATGACGGAACGAGACCGACGCCCACCTCGAAGGTGCTGGACGTATTGGCGGGCCATATGGACCTCAAGAAGGCGCGTTACCTCATCGCCACCGGAGCGCACCGCGGACCGACCGAGGGCGAGCTGAAGTTCATATTCGGAGATCACCTGGACGAGCTGCGGGACTGCATCGTCGTCCACGACGCCAGGCGTTCCAAGTGCGTTCATCTGGGCGTGTCGAAGAACGGCACGGACATGGATGTGAACGAGATAGCGGTGAACGCCGATCGTTTGATCATCATCACCAGCGTGGAGCCGCACTACTTCGCCGGCTACACTGGAGGAAGGAAATCATTCTTGCCAGGTGTGGCATCTTTTCGCACCATCGAGCAGAACCACCGGCTGGCCATGCGCCCTGAGGCACAGACCCTGGTCCTAGAGGGAAACCCGGTCCACGAGGACATGATGGATGCCCTCACCGTGGTCAAGAAGGATATCTTCTCGATCCAGGTCGTTCTGGACCGCCACCAGCGCATATACAAGGCCGCGGCGGGCGATCTGCATAAGGCGTTCCGCCAGGCGGTGGAGTGGGCCGACGAGGTCTTTTCCATCACCATAAAGCAGCGCTACGATGCCGTGATAACCGTCGCCCCATACCCCATGGACGTCGACCTCTACCAGTCGCAGAAGGCCATCGACAACGCCAAGTGGGCGCTGAAGGACGGTGGAACGCTCATCCTGGTCGCCAAGTGCCGCGAGGGCATGGGCGAGGAGACCTTCGCCAAACAGTTGTCATTCTCACCGGACAAGAAAAAGGTCCTCAAGAACCTGGAGAAGGAGTACAAGCTCGGATATCACAAAGCGGCCAAGGTGGCCGAGGTGATGTGCTCTGCCGATCTATGGGCGGTCACCGCCCTCGGTCCTGATAAGTTGCAGGATATGGGCATAGTTCCCTTCGGCACATTGCAGGAAGCGGTCGACTCGCTTATAAGAGAAAAGCCAAAAGCTCAGATGCTCGTTCTGCTGGACGGCAGCGTGACCGTGCCGAAGGTGCGTGAAGATGAGTGAGACGATCGAGGCGACCAACCTCCGCAGGATGAAGAAGGAGCTGATGACCTGTACCTATTGCGGGTTCTGCAAGAGCGTTTGCCCGACATTCCAGAGGGTGGGCTGGGACCCATCCGTCGCCAGAGGCAGGATGGTCCTGGCCTACGGACTTTTGCAGAAAGAGCTCCCCGCCGATCCGTCCGTTCTTGAGTACCTGTACCAGTGCACCACCTGCAAGGACTGCGAGAGGAGATGCCCCTCCAAAATTTCCGTCGTTGACGTGGTGGAGAGCGCCCGCCGGGACCTGGTCGCGGCCGGTCATATGCTGCCGAAGCACAAGGTCATGGTTGAAAAGGTGGCCGCCACCGGCAATCCTTATGGCGAGAGAAAGAGCGTCCCTGATACGCTTGGGTTCAAACCTAAAAAGGCCAAGGTCGGCTATTTCGTTGGCTGTACCGCGACGTATCGCGATAGGGCTTTGGCGGACGCCACATTATCGATCCTGCGCAAGCTCGGCGAGGACTTCACGCTCATCGATGAGAACTGCTGCGGCTCCGTTCTGCAGCGCATAGGGGTGGACGAAGGAGAAGTGGAAAAGCTCTGGGAGAGAAACGTAAAAAGCATCCGCTCCCTGGGAGTGGAGAAGGTCGTCTTCTCCTGCGCCGGCTGCTACCGCATGTTCAAAGAGGAGTACCCGAAGAAGCTCGACCTGGGGTTCGAGGTGCTCCATATCACGGAATACCTGGCCTCCAAGGACCTGAAGCTGAAGCCGTTGGAAGGGACCATAACTTATCACGACCCGTGCCATCTTGGAAGGCATTGCCACGTGTACGACGCACCCCGGGCCGTGCTGGCCAAGATCCCCGGCGCTCAGTTCAAGGAGATGCCCCGCAACAGGGATACGTCGGCCTGCTGCGGAGGCGGCGGGGGAGTTCGATCCGCCTATCCCGAGCTGTCCAAGGAGATCGCTGCCCGGAGGGTGGACGAAGCCTCCTTCGCCGACCTGCTGGTAACGACCTGCCCGTTCTGCGTGAACAACCTGAAGGCCGGAGCGTCCGGACGGCCGACCCCGGAGATAATCGACCTGGTGCAGCTGGTCGACAGGCTACTGTGAGGTAACATGGCAAGAGTTCGGACCTATCGAAACTACCAGGAGGCGTGGGGGGAATGGCGACGCCTGGGAATACCGGACCAGGCCTTCACCCGCTTCGATCTGGCCTCCAGGCAGTTCATATTCATCGATTCCGTAGGTAAGGAAGAGGCGAGCGCGCTCCAGGAGGAGCTGGCCCCGAAAAAAGTATCGGTACTGCCGTGCCGTGGGGACCGCACCCTGGTCGCCATCACCCCCCTGACCCTGGAGAACCTCCTGATGACCGGCGCCTCGCCGAGGGTGCTGGAGATGGGCGAAGCGCTGCGCTTCCGCAACGACGTGGAGCCGCCGTTGTTCGAGTGGTCGGGCGGTTCGTTAGATCTATCGAAGCCGAGGGTCGTGGGCATTCTTAACGTGACCCCAGATTCCTTCTCCGACGGCGGACAGAATTTTAACGTGGACACGGCGGTGCAGCGCGCCTTGTCAATGAAGGACGAGGGCGCTGACGTCATCGACATCGGAGGGGAGTCCACCCGACCCGGCTCGGCGCCAGTATCTCCGGATGAAGAGTGGTCCCGGATCTCTGACGTGGTGAGAAGAGTGAGCGAGGAGGCCGGTGTTCCGGTATCTGTCGACACTCGACGGCCCGGGGTCGCCAGGAAAGCGCTTCGCGCCGGAGCGGTGATGGTTAACGACGTTTCCGGACTGAGGGAGGAAATGGTTGAAGTGGTCCGCGAGGAAGGGGCGGCCGCGATCGTCATGCATATGCGAGGGGAACCGTCCAACATGCAGAATGACACGAGATACGTGGATGTGGTGGGCGACGTATACGCATTCCTTGAGGACCGGGTGAGAAAGGCCGTCGCCGCCGGGGTCCCCATGGAAAGGCTGGCGATAGATCCCGGGCTGGGGTTCGCCAAGGACGTCGATGGCAACTTGGAGATCATGTCCCGTCTGGACGAATTCCGTTCCATGGGACGTCCAGTTATATTAGGCGCGTCCAGGAAGACCTTCCTGGGGAAGATCTCCGGCGGCGGACCGGAGGACCGTTTGGAGGCCAGCCTGGCCGCTGCGGCCGTGGCCTGCTGGCAGGGCGTTCACCTATTCCGGGTGCATGATGTAAAAGAGACGGTGAGAGCTCTCAGGACGGTCAGCGCCATGAGGGCAGGGATCAGCCCAAGGTCACCATGATGGTGATGACGATAAGGAGAACTGCCGCGATCCCGAAGAAGACCATGTTCCTGGTGCGCTCCTTCTTCGCCTCGCTCTCCGCCGCGACCTTGCACTCTTCGGAGCAGTATTCCTGACCTACGTCGACCGGATCGTCGCAGCGAAGGCAATGAGAGTGTTCGGGAAGCAGGCTCATATCATCTCCTAAGGAAAAGGGAATGATAAGGGTTTAGGCGGGACGCAGGAACATCGAGCCCGCTCCGGCGGCCATCAGCACCTTCAGGGCGTCCACGGTCACGAACGGGACCACCCCCAGGAGGATGGCCTCTCCCGCGTCCAGACCCAGGAACAAGGCCAGGTGCGCCGCTCCGAGTGCGTAGATGATCAGCACGCCCAGGGACATGGCGGCCAGCACCTTGCTCATGCTCCAGTCCTTCCGGCGCTCCACCATCTCACCGATGACTATCGAGGCCAGGACGAAACCGAGCAGGTATCCGCCGGTCGGTCCGACAAGCGCCGCGAAACCGGCCATGCCGCTGAACCAGCCTAACGTTCCGCCCATCACCAGGTACATGCCCTGGCCGAGAGCCCCGTAACGGCCCAGGACCAGCGCGCCCAGAAGAACCAACAGAACTTGACCGGTGAACGGTACTGGAGTGAAAGGAAGCACTATGCGCACCTGCGCGGCCAACGCCATCAGCAGAGCGAGAACGAACGCCGCGCTGACCTTGGTGACGACGCTGGACTCCTCCCTCCATCTGTAGAGAGGCGCGGACGTCGTTCTTCGCCAGCCGTGGACCGTGTCAAACACTTGCATGGGTCTTGGAGTATGAGCGACCGCCAAATAAACATTTCCCGAGCGAGGGCAAGCTTTAATTGCCAGCAGGGGGTTTTTGGCCTTCATGTGGAAGGTCTTCGGAGAAGAAGGGGTCATGGTCCAGTTCGGGCCGCTCTGGAAAGAAAGGATGATAGAGCTGTCCAAGCGCCGGAAGGACCGCCCGCGGTTCCTCGAACTCCTGGAGAAGGCGGACATCTCGCATTACCTGGACATACACCAGGCCTTGCATGTCTTCCGCATGGACCTGCCCAGCACCTGCACCGTCGAGGACGTGGAGTTCCTGAAGGGCTTCGTGCAGCGGATCATAAAGAGCACGGAATATCCCATGGTGGAGCTGGACGACGAGGAGCAGAAGGCCGCCCTGATCATCTCCGCCGAGGAACCGGAGGACGAGCACCGCTCCCGCATGTCCGGATGGTACAAGATGAAACAGGACACGGACCGGAAGGGTCAGGAGAACTAGGCCCGGTCGGCCATCCGTTCCAACCTCTCCAGCTTTTCCCCGGGATCGCTGGAGTTCTGCGCTTTCACCCAGTTTTTCAGTTTCTCGAATCCTTTACCGCCCTCCAGGATGTCCAGGGCCTTCGCTACGCCTTCTTCGAGCGAAGCGACGTTTCCGTTCAGATAGAGGATCGGAGCGGTGTTCAGGGCTACCATGTCCCTTCGGGAACCTTTCTCTTTTCCCATGAGCACCCGGATGAAGCGCAGCGCCTCAAGGTCCCGGTCCAGGGTGCTCAGGATCTCCTTCTCTTCGCCGATGGCAAGACCCATCTGCTTTGGGACGATCTCGTAACTGGCGATCTCCCCGTCCTCGTGGAACTCGGCGACGATCGACGTTCCCAGCGTGGAAAGCTCGTCCATTCCTCGTTCACCGCTTCCGTCCAGTCCGTGAGCGACTATCCCTTTGCGGTAGCCCATCTCCCTCATCGTCTTTGCCAACGGCAGTACCAGATCCTTGGAGTAGACGCCGCGTACGCCGACCTCCGGAGAAGCGGGATTGGCCAGTGAGCCAGCTACGTTCAGTATGGTTCCGAAGCGGATCTGCGAGAGGATGCGGTACAGCGCCTGCGGATGCACCTTGGCGCTCATGCCGTTGAAAAGTCCGATTCCGGCCACCTCAACGCTGCGTTTGACGACCGAAACGTCGCACTCCACGTCCACGCCCAGCGTCTCCGCCATGTCCACGATGCCGCACTTGGACGTTATGGCCCGGGCGCCGTGCTTGGCCATGTAGACGCCTCCTGCGGCCGCCACGACCGAGGCGAGGGTGCTCACGTTGAAGGTCTTGATGCGGTCCATACCGGTACCGCAGTTCTCCACGAGGTAGCCATCCACTTCCGGTCTCGCTTTGGCCGTATCGATCTCGAATATCGCTTCCCAGCTGCCTGCGATCTCTTCGGGCGTCGGCCTGGCGGACGTGAGCGCGGCTAAGAACGCCCCCTGCTGCAGGTCCGGCTGCTTGTTCAGAAGGACGTCCCGGAACAAGTCGCGGGCCCTCTGCCGTCCGATGTGCTCTCCCCGGATCAACGCGTCCACCGACGCCCCGAACTCCCTAAGCTCGATCTCCATGTTGTTTCCTCTTCAAAACGTGATGACGGCCTTCTGGCCCGTCCGTCCGGAGGCGTGCCCGAACGCTTGACGCACCTCTTCCAGACCATATTTTCCGGTGAATATCCACGAGAGGTCCGCTTCTTCCCTGAGCAACTCGACGGCCTCCCGGTCGTGCCTGCTGGCGTTCCCGTAGCTTCCCACCACGGTAAGCTCCCGGTAGTGCATATCGCGAACGTCGATCGGCAGCGGGGAGTCCTCATGGCGCGGACCGGAGAACACACACAGCCGGCCGCCGGGGGCCATAAGTTCGAACATGCTGCGGTCCAGGCGGATGTTCGGCGTGCTTGGGATGATCACGTCGGCACCTCTGCCAATGGTACCGCGCTTAACAATCTCCACTAACTCGTCACCCTTTGGCTGTGATATCCGATCGAACAGTTCTTTAGGCACGAGGTGCAAACGTTCCAGCATCGGTTCGCTGAGCATCACACAGTCCGCCCCTCTGCGCCTGGCCAGGAACGCGT